>NZ_JCACHA010000582.1:0-19126 GCF_059503625.1 Skermanella sp. | reverse complement strand
CTGCGGCAGGTCACCGGTGAAGCCCCGCGCCGCCAGCCCTGTCTCGAGCCGCCGGCCCCGGTCGAGCGAGCGCTGGAACAGGCTTCCCGCCAGCCAGCCGAGCGACCGGATGCTCCGGCGCGGCCCGTCGTAGCCCAGCCGCGCGACCTGAGCCTGCCGCCCGGCATCCGCCCGCTCCAGAAAGACGAAGATCAGCCGGTAGATCAGCAGGGTAAGCTCCCGCACCGGCCTCGGCACGCCGAGCCTGCCCAGCATCGGGACAAGCTCCGCGACCGGAGTGGTCAGGATGAGGAAGACCAGACAGGACGTAGCGGCCAGCGACCGCGACGTGACCTCCGCCGCCAGCCGCAGCCCATCCGGCGCCAGCCCGATATGCACCCCGTCGGAAACATCGACCGCCAGCGCCAGCACCGGGATCCCCGTCAGCAGGAAGCCCAGCGGCACCGCCAGCGTCCCCAGCGCCGCCCTCGGCGGCACCCTCGCTCCCGCGATCGTCAGCACCAGCATCACGGCAATTATCAGCGGCGCCGCCGGCCATGGCGGCAGGACCAGGGCCGCCAGCAGCATGCCGCCGGCGGGGACCAATTTTTCCAGGGGATGGCGGTCGCTCCACCGGTTGGTCCAGGCGTGGCGGTCAATCGCCAGCATGGACCTCGTCCCGCCGCGGCTTGGCACTCTCACCGCGCTTTTCACTGCGGCCGCGCCGCAGCCCGACATAGTAGCCGAGCAGACCGGCGCCCAAGGCAGCCTGAAGCGAGAACAGCAGGCTTTCGATCTCACCGCTCGGCGGTTCCCACAGCGGCTCGAACCAGGGCCGATAGCCGGCTTCGTCGATCACCCCCTGCGCCTGACCGTCCGAACCGCTGAATTCGGCGTTGCCTTTCACGACCAGCGGCAAGACCACGATGGCCGCCGCGATCAGCAGCAGTATTCCGTTCCGCCCCATCACTTCGCCCCCCGCAGGAAGGCCAGGGCCGACAGTTCGTCCCGGCTGTACAGGGCCAGTAGGTTGACCACCACGACCGTTAGGATGCCTTCGACGATGGCCAGCGGCACCTGGGTAACGGCGAAAATCGACAGGAACTTGACCAGCGCCCCGCCGAACCCGGTCGCCGGATCGGGGAATGCCAGCGCCAGTTGGACCGAGGTCACGCAATATGTGGCCAGATTGCCCAGAGCCGCCGCCAGGAACACGCCGACGCTCCGCCCGAAGCCGGATGTCATCCGCCAGACGCCCCACGCGACCCAGGGGCCGACGATCGCCATCGAAAACGCATTGGCGCCCAGCGTGGTAATGCCGCCATGGGCCAGCAGAAGCGCCTGGAACAGCAGGACGATGCTGCCCAGCACCGCCATCACGTTGGGTCCGAACAGGACGGCGCCCAACCCGACACCGGTCGGATGCGAGCAGCTTCCCGTCACGGACGGAATCTTCAGCGCCGACAATACGAAGGCGAAGGCGCCCGACGTGGCAAGCAGAAGCTTGGTTTCCGGATGGTCCTCCACGATACGCCCGATCCGGCGCATGCCAGCCACCACGAACGGCGCTGCGGCGACCGTCCAGGCCAAGGCGTGGATGGGCGGCAGATAGCCTTCCATAATGTGCATTGAAACTGATTTCCCCCTCGACGATGAAGGGGATGCATGGATGAAGCGCACAGGCGGCGGCGGTGGCGTCTGACTGCGACCGGTCCGGCTGGCCTTCCTCCCGGTGCACCCCGCCCGGAACATACGGCTCTCCCGGTGACGGCAGGTCTCCTGGCTCGCAGGTCGTAGTCGGTCGCCACGCCTTCCCAGCCCCGGATAAGGGGCCAGTGGCACGAAGTCGGCGTCGACTCGCTGCTCACAGTTGCGGGGGCAGCCACGGATTAGGTCCCCAGAGGGGTCCGCCGCACCGTGTTCCCTATTAATCCCCCTCGTCGCTCGCTCGGGGGAACCTATCACCAAGATTGAAGCTAGTGGGCGGAACGATGGCGCGTCAAGTGCTTAACCGTAGAACCTAACGGCTCAGCAGCAAGGCCGCGGCATTCTCCCGCTGCTCCCAGCCGGCCCGCTCCAGTTCCGGCTCGGCGTGCTCCTCGATCGGTAGTCCGACGCACAGATAGGCCACCAGGGACCAGGATGGCGGCACGTCGATCGTGCGGCAGACCGCTTCCGGGTCCAGGATCGACACCCAGCCGACGCCGATGCCATGGGCGCGGGCCGCCAGCCAGAACGTGTAGACCGCCGTCACGGTCGAATAGCGCAGCATCTCCGGCATGGTCTTGCGGCCCAGGCCATGGCCGCGCTCCGTCGCGTCGTCGTTGAAGACGGCAAGCTGGACCGGAGCGTCGTTCAGCCCGGCCAGCTTCAGCTGGGCGTAGAGCTGGGCGCGGTCGCCGGTGTAGCCCGACAGCGCTTCCGCATTGCAGTGCTCGAAGATGCCGCGAACGGTGTTTCGCCGCTCCGGATCGTCGACGCGGACGAACCGCCAGGGACGGCTGTAGCCGACCGACGGCGCCAGCGCCGCCACGCCGACCAAGTGCTCGATCAGGCCGGCATCGACCGGATCGGTGCGGAACCGGCGCACGTCCCGCCGCCAGCGGAACAGGTCTTCCAGCTTGGCTTGGAATTCCACATCGAAAATAGGGGCATTCGTCATGCGGCCAAGTTGAAGGAAGCGAGGCCGGCGCGCAAGCGCTCCCATGCCGCAGCATCCGGCGGCAGGCCGAAGCGCAGCCAGTCCGGCTTCGCATCGAAGCTGCGGGCCAGGATGCCCTGCCGGCCCAGGTGCTCGTACAGAGCGGTGGCATGTCGCGTCCGGGCAAGCCGGAACAGGTCGGTGCCGCCGACCACCGCCAGCCCGTGGCTTTCGATCAGGGAATCCAGGTCGCTTGCGGCCCGCGCCAGACGGACGCGGGTAGCAGCGATCCAGTCCGCATCGTCCATGGCAGCCGCGCCGATCTCCAGCGCCGGACCGGCGACGGCCCAGGGACCGAGATGTTCTTCGAGCCGCCGCACCAGTTCGCCGGTTCCCAATGCGAAGCCCAGCCGCAATCCAGCCAGCCCGAAGAACTTGCCGAACGACCGCAGCACGCACAGACCCGGCTGCCCGGCTTCTCCCGCGACGCTGAGATCCGGCGTCACGTCGGCGAAGGCTTCGTCCACGACCAGCAGCCCGCCGCGTGCGGCGAGCCTTTGGGCCAGTTCCAGCAGCCTCGCCGGCTCGACCTGCCGGCCGTCCGGATTGTTGGGGTTGGTCACAATGACGCAGTCGGCTCCCGCCGCCGCTTCCAGGTTTTCCTCAACCGTCACCCGATGCCCCGCCAGACGCCAGCAGCGGGCGTGCTCGGCATAGGTGAAGCCCAGGATGGCGACGTGCCCCCGGCGCACGATCCGGGGCACTGCCTGGATCAGCGCCTGCGATCCCGGAGCCGCCATCAGCGCTTCCGGCGCGGCCCCGAAGTAGCGTGCCGCCGCATGTCGCAGACGGTCGTTCGCGGCCCGGTCCGGCAGCCGGTTCCAGGCGTCGGCGCCGATCTCCCCCGGTTTCCAGGGCCACGGATTGATGCCGGTGGAAAGATCGACCCAGCCGCCGGCCGGCTTGCCGAAGCGCGTTTCCGCCGCGTCGAGCGCGCCGCCATGGTCGCGGACCGGTCCGCCCGCTGCCGGCTCCGCCGCCGGATTCGCGATTGACGCTGATGCGGGGGGACCGTAAGACTGCTCACCCATAGACATTGGTTCCTTGGCGCCCCGTTTCGGGACCTGAGGTGAAAAGGGAACACGGTGAGGCCGGGCTCGTGAGCCGTATGCCAAATCCGTGGCTGCCCCCGCAACTGTGAGCAGTGAGTCGGCGCCGATTCAAAGCCACTGGCCCTGGAGAAAAGACGGGCTGGGAAGGCAATGGCGTCCGGCTGGGACCTGCGAGTCAGGAGACCTGCCAATGTCGCGCGCAACAACGATGTCCGGGCGGGGTGCACCGGTGAATGAGGACATATGAACGCGATCATTAAGCCCACCGAGGCTCCCGGCAAATCGACCGAGGAAATCGGCAAGCCGGTCGAGAAGCTCGGCGTCATGCTGTGCGGCCACGGCAGCCGCGACCTTGGCGCCGTGCAGGAATTCGCGGTGGTAGCAGGACAGCTCCGCGCCAAGCTGCCCTACGACGCGGTCGAGTACGGTTATCTGGAATTCGCCAAGCCGATCATCCGCGAGGGGCTGGACAAGCTGCGCGCCAAGGGCGTCACCAAGGTGCTGGCGATCCCCGGCATGCTGTTCGCCGCCGGCCACGCCAAGAACGACATTCCGTCCGTCCTCAATACCTATCAGGCCCAGAACGAGGGCATGACCATCCATTACGGCCGCGAGCTTGGCATCGACGTGAAGATGCTGCGCGCTGCCGGCGACCGGGTGGCCGAAGCGCTGGCCGCCGCCAAGACCGAAGTGCCGCGCCACGAGACCCTGCTTGTGGTCGTGGGCCGGGGCGCTTCCGACCCGGACGCCAACTCCAACGTCGCCAAGGTGACGCGGATGCTGTGGGAAGGCATGGGCTTCGGCTGGGCCGAAACAGCCTATTCGGGAGTCACCTTCCCGCTGGTCGCCCCCGCGCTGGAGCATGCGGCCAAGCTTGGATACCGCCGCATCGTCGTATTCCCCTACTTCCTGTTCACCGGCATCCTGGTCCAGCGGATCTACGACTACACCGATGAAGTCGCCGCGAAGTTCCCGGATATCGAGTTCATCAAGGCCGGCTACCTGAACGACCATCCCCTGGTGCTTCAGACCTTCGCCGACCGGGTGACCGAGATCCTGGAAGGCACCGGCAACATGAACTGCCAGATGTGCAAGTACCGCGAACAGGTGCTGGGATTCGAGGCCGAAGTCGGCCTTCAGCAGGAAAGCCACCACCACCACGTCGAGGGCATCGGGTCAGGCGCTCCGGCTCACGGTCACGACCATGGGCACTCGCACGATCATGGGCATGACCACGCACACGGCCACCATCACGATCATGATCACCCGCACGGTCACGGCCACGACCATCCGCACGATCACGGCCATAAGCACGACCATGGCGCCGCCGGTCACCATCACCACCCCTACCCGCACGCGGACCATCCGCTGGGACCGAAGACGCTGACCAAGCTGTCGCACGACTGATCCGGTGATGGAATACCTGCGCGACCCGGCGGAAATCTATTGCCGCTCCTTCGCCACGATAGCGGCGGAAGCCGACTTAGCGGCGATGCCATCGGACGTGGCGGAGGTGGCGACACGCCTGATCCACGCCTGCGGCATGGTCGATCTGGTCGAAGACCTTGTGTGGACCCCGGACGTGGTCTCCGTCGGCCGCGCGGCACTGGCCGCGGGCGCTACGATCTTGACCGATGCGCAGATGGTAGCATCCGGGATCATGGCGACCCGTTTGCCGGCTGGGAACCGGGTGCTCTGCGCCCTCTCCGACCCCGCCGTCCCGGCTTTGGCCGCCCAGCACGACACGACCCGGTCGGCGGCGGCGCTCGACCTCTGGCTGCCGCATCTGGACGGCGCCATCGTCGCCATCGGCAACGCCCCGACGGCGCTGTTCCGGTTGCTGGAACTGCTGGATGCCGGAGCGCCCCGGCCCGCCGTGATCCTGGGATTCCCCGTCGGCTTCGTCGGCGCCGCCGAATCCAAGGCCGAGCTGGCGGCAAACCCGCGCGGCGTCCCCTTCATCACCGTGCGCGGACGGCGCGGCGGCAGCGCGATGGCGTCAGCCGCCGTCAACGCCCTGGCGATCGGAGCCCGCGCATGACATCCCCTGCCGGTGCGTGGGTGTCCGTCGTCGTCATGGGCGTGGATGGGCTGGACGGCGTCTCCAAAGCGGGCCGCCGCCTGTTCGACGCCGCCTACCTGCTGGTCGGCGGGGAGCGTCACCTTGCCCTGATCCCCGGCGATAGCCGCGACCGCCTGCCCTGGCCTTCCCCCTTCAGCGCCGGTCTCGAACAACTCTTGAGCCACCGGGGCCGCCGCGTCTGCGTGCTGGCGAGCGGCGATCCGATGAGCTACGGCATCGGCGCCACCCTGGCGCGGCGCATCCCGCCCGCCGAAATGATCGTCGTCCCCGCCCCCGGCGCCTTCGATCTAGCCTGCGCCCGCATGGGCTGGGCACGGGCCGAGGTCGAAACCCTGACGCTCCATGGCCGTCCCCTGGCCCTCCTGCAAGCCTATCTCCAGCCGGGAGCCCGCCTGCTGATCCTCAGCGAGAACGGCAGCACTCCGGCCGCCGTCGCCGACGTGCTGGCCGCCCGAGGCTACGGCCAAAGCCGGATCACCGTGCTGGAACGGATGGGCGGCCCGCAGGAGCGCCGCCGCGACTGGAACGAGCCCGACATCGCCGGCCTCAACACGCTGGCGGTCGAGTGCGTCGCCGATCCCGGCGCCCCCCTGCTGCCCCGTTCTCCCGGTCTACCGGACGAAGCCTTCCACCACGACGGCCAGTTGACCAAGCGGGAGGTCCGCGCCGCGACACTCGCCGCTCTCGCCCCCGTTCCCGGCCAACTGCTGTGGGATGTCGGCGCCGGCTGCGGCTCCATCGCGGTCGAGTGGATGCGCCACCACCACGCCTGCCGCGCGGTAGCCGTCGAACCGCGCCGTGATCGGCTGGCCCTGATCGAGGCCAATTCCGAAAGCCTCGGCTGCCCTGACCTGACAATCGTCGAGGGCAAGGCCCCGGCAGCGCTCGAAGGTCTTCCGCCGCCCGACGCCGTGTTCATCGGCGGCGGCGTCTCCGCGCTTGGGGTGTTCGAGACATGCTGGCAGGCGCTCCGCCCCGGCGGGCGGCTGGTCGCCAACGCCGTCACGATCGAGGGCGAGCAGACGCTGACCTCCGCTTACGCCAAGCTCGGCGGCAGCCTGACCCGTATCGCGATTTCCAGGGCCGAACCCATCGGCCCGTTCTCCGGCTGGCGTCCCCTAATGCCGGTCACACAACTGGCGCTGCTGAAGACATGAACGGAACACTCTACGGCCTGGGAGTAGGGCCGGGCGACCCCGAGCTGATCACGCTGAAGGCGCTCCGCCTGCTGCGTGCGGCGCCGGTTATCGCGTATCCCGCCCCCGAGCATGGCGACAGCCTCGCCCGCGCCATCGTCGCCGGACACCTCCCCGGCGGCCAGACCGAGATCGCGATCCGCATGCCGATGGTGGTGGAACGCTTCCCGGCGCAGGAAATCTACGACCGCGCCGCCGTCGAGATCGGCGCGCACCTGGAAGCCGGCCGCGACGTGGCCGTGCTGTGCGAGGGCGATCCGTTCTTCTACGGCTCCTTCATGTACCTGTTCGGCCGCAGGGCCGAGCGCTTCCCGGTCCAGGTCGTCCCCGGCGTCTCGTCGCTGACCGCCTGCGCCGCCGCTTCCGGTGCCGCCCTGGCGTCGCGCAACGACGTGCTGACCGTGGTCCCCGCCCCGCTGCCGGCGGAGCGTCTGCGCGAGCTTCTGCTGAACACCGACGCCGCCGCGATCATGAAGCTGGGCCGCCACTTCGCCAAGGTCCGCGACGTGCTGACCGAACTGGGCCTCGCCGCCCAGGCCCGTTACGTCGAGCGCGCCACCATGCAGAACCAGCGCCTGCTGCCGCTGGACGAAGTCGACCCCGACAGCGTGCCGTATTTCTCGATGGTGCTGGTCCACAAGCGCGGGGAGGCATGGTCATGACCGCTCCCGCCCCCGTCTTCGTCGTCCTGTCCCAATCAGGCCTGGAAGTGGCCGAGGGCGCGCGCACCGTTCTGCCCGGCTCCGAGATCCACGGGTTGGCGCACCGCGTCAGCGGCACGGACCGGGAATTCACCGCGACGCTCGACCACCTGCGCGCGCTGTTCCAGGCTGGAACGCCGATCATCGGCGTCTGCGCCGCCGGCATCCTGATCCGTGCCCTTGGTCCCGTCCTGTCGGATAAGCGTTCCGAACCGCCCGTCCTCGCCCTGGCCGAAGACGGCAGCGCCGTCGTCCCGCTGCTGGGCGGCCATCACGGCGCCAACGACCTCGCCCGGCGGCTGGCGGCCTCGCTCGGGATCGAGCCCGCGATCACCACCGCCGGCGATCTCAATTTCGGCGTCGCCCTGGACGAGCCGCCCACCGGCTGGACCCTCGCCAACCCCGCCGACGCCAAGCCCTTCAGCGCCGCCCTGCTGGCGGGCGGCACTGTCCGGCTGGACGGCAGCGCTCCCTGGCTGGCGGCTTCCCGCCTGCCCTTCAGCCCCGATGCCGAACTGGTGCTGCGCGTCACCGAACGGGCGGAAGCCGGTTCAGCGTCGAAGCTCGTCTACCATCCTCCCGTACTGACGGTCGGCGTCGGCTGCGAGCGCGGCGCGTCGGCGGAGGAAGTGATTGCCCTGGTGCGCGAGACGCTGGCCTCCGCCGGGCTGGCCGAACAGGCCGTCGCGGCGCTCTGCTCGATCGACGTCAAGATGGACGAACCCGCCATCCACGCCGCAGCGGCGGATCTTGGCGTGCCTATCAGCTTCTTCGACGCCGCCCGGCTGGAGGAGGAAGCTCCCCGTCTCGCCAACCCGTCCGATATCGTCTTTAACGAGGTCGGCTGCCACGGCGTCGCCGAGGGCGCCGCCCTCGCCGCCTCATCCGGCACCCTGATCGTGCCGAAGCGGAAATCCGCTCGCGCCACCTGCGCCGTCGGCCTCTCCGCCACGCCGCTTACACCCGACAGCATCGGCAAGCGCCGGGGCCGGCTTTCCATCGTCGGCATCGGTCCCGGCAGCGACGGCTGGCGGACGCCGGAGGCGGACCAGTGGCTGACGCAGGCGACCGACCTCGTCGGATATCACCTCTACCTGGACCTGCTGGGCGACCTGACCGCCGGCAAGCAGCGCCACGGCTATGAGTTGGGCGCCGAGGAAATGCGGGTCCGCGTCGCGCTCGACCTCGCGGCGGAAGGCCGCGACGTGGCGCTGGTCTCCAGCGGCGATGCCGGGATCTACGCCATGGCGACGCTGGTGTTCGAACTGATCGACCGCGAAGCCCGCCCCGACTGGGCAAGGCTGGATATCGGAGTCACCCCCGGAGTCTCGGCCCTTCAGGCGGCGGCATCGCGTGCCGGCGCTCCCCTCGGCCACGACTTCTGCACGATCTCGCTGTCCGACCTGCTGACGCCCTGGCCGGTGATCGAGCGCCGCATCCGCGCCGCAGCGCAAGGCGACTTCGTGATCGCCGTCTACAATCCGGTATCCAAACGCAGGACCGGGCAGCTTCCCGCGATGAAGGCCGTCCTGCTGGAACACCGCCCGCCCGACACCCCGGTCATCCTGGCCCGCAACCTCGGCCGCCCCGGCGAGACCATCACCGTTACGACCTTGGCGGCCCTCGACGCCGCCGACGTGGACATGCTGACGCTGGTCATGATCGGCTCGTCCGAAACCCGCGCCATCGCGCGCGGCGACGGCGGCACCTGGGTCTACACACCACGCGGCTACGCCGCGAAGCATCTGGACGACAAATCCCCATGACGGTTCACTTCATCGGCGCAGGTCCGGGTGCGCCCGACCTCATCACCATCCGGGGCCGCGACCTGATCGCCCGCTGCCCGGTCTGCCTCTACGCCGGCTCGCTCGTTCCGACGGAAGTCGTGGCCTATGCGCCGGAAGGCGCGCGCGTGGTCGACACCGCGCCGATGACGTTGGACGACATTCTGGCGGAAATCGAAGCCGCCCATGCCGCCGGCCATGACGTCGCCCGCGTCCACTCCGGCGACCCTTCGCTCTACGGCGCCATCGGCGAGCAGATCCGGCGCCTGGATGCTCTCGGCATCCCCTACGACATCACCCCCGGCGTGCCGGCCTATGCGGCAGCCGCCGCACTGCTGCGGACGGAACTGACGCTGCCGGAAGTCTCACAGACCGTCATCCTGACGCGGACGGCGATGAAGTCGTCCCCCATGCCGAACGCGGAAACGCTGGACGTGCTGGGCCGCTCCGGCGGGACGCTGGCGATCCACCTGTCGATCCGCAACATGACCAAGATCGTGGACGAGCTTTCGCCGCACTATGGCGCCGATTGCCCGGTCGCGGTGGTGTACCGCGCGACATGGCCGGACCAGCAGGTGATCCGGGGAACGCTGGCCGACATCCGCGGGAAGGTGCGGGAAGCGAAGATCACCCGGACGGCGCTGATCATCGTGGGCCGCGTCCTGGGTGCGGAGGACTTCCGCGACAGCGCCCTCTACGACGCCAACCACGTCCATGTCTTGCGGCCAGAGCGCAAGGTGCTGTGACGTCAGCGGCGCTTCAGCCAGTCCAGCGCGTCCTCCACGGTGCCGACGACCTCGCCCGGCGGCAGAGCCGGGCGGCGCACCATGATTACCGGAATGTTCAGCTCGCGAGCCGCCGCCAGCTTGGGATAGCTGGCAGTGCCGCCGCTGTTCTTGGCGACGACGACCGTGATGCCGTGCTCGACCAGCAGCGCCCGTTCGGCTTCCAAGTCGAACGGCCCGCGCCCCGTCACCAACGTCACTCCCGCGACCGGCTGCTCAGGCAGGTCGATCACCCGCGCCAGCATCCAGGCATCGGTGCGGTTGGCGAAAGCCGCCAGCTCCTGCCGCCCCACGGTCAGGAACACGCGCGCACCCGCCGGGATCGCCGCGACGGCGGCGGCCATGTCATCGACCTCGATCCACCGGTCGCCCGGCTGCTTGTCCCAAGCCAGACGCGCCAGCATCAGCCGGGGCGTCGGCCGCAGCCGGCAAGCGGCTTCGGCATGGCGGGAGATCGTCGCGGCGAACGGATGCGTCGCATCCACGACTGCCGTAATGCCCCGCTCCTCCAGATAGGCCGTCAGCCCCTCGGTCCCGCCGAACCCGCCGACGCGGACTTCGCCCGGCAGTGCAGCCGGCGCTTTGGTCCGCCCCGCCAGCGACGTGATGACGCCGACGCCGGAAAGCCCGCGCGCCAGCGCCGCCGCGTCCGACGTGCCGCCCAGGATCAGCACGCGGGCGCCGCCGCCTTCGAAACCCGCCCTGCCCTCAAGCCCGCCCTTGCGGTCGAAGACGAGAACCTCCACATCCGTACCGCAATCGTCCAGCACGCCGAGCGCCACGGCGCGCGCCCGCGCCGCGACCAGATCGGCCAGCGGCACTCCGGCGGCGACGGCCCTGGTCAGCACCTGATTGGCTGTGTTGGCGCCCTTCGCCTCTTCCACCAATTCCGCAGGCGCCCCAAGTTCCGCCAGCCGGTCGGACAGCCACGTGAAATCGACCTGACTCCGCCCCGAATGCAGGTCGAGGAAACCCTGGGCCAGCTTGGTCAGCTTGCCGAAACCGCCCGCGATCGTGACCCTCGGGACAGGATTGCGCCGCAGGTATTTCAGCATGCCGCCGGCGAAATCGCCCATATCCAGCAGAGCCAGTTCGGAAAGGCCATGTATCCGCTGCACCGCCTGTTCGGAAGTAGACCCGGTCGAACCCGCGACATGATCGAAACCATTGGCCCGCGCCACGTCGATGCCGCGATGGATCGAGTGTATCCAGGCGGAACACGAGAACGGCACGACGATGCCCGTCGTCCCCAGGATCGACAACCCGCCGACGATCCCCAGGCGCGGGTTCCAGGTCTTCTGCGCGATCTCCGCCCCGCCCGGCACCGACACCTCGATCACGACATCTCCGGCATCGCCGAACTGCGCCGCCAGCCCGGCCACCGCCTCCGCCATCATCCGGCGCGGAACGGGATTGATCGCCGGCTCGCCGGGCGGGATCGGCAGGCCTTCCTTGGTCACCATGCCCACGCCCTCGCCGGCGCGGAACGTCACGCCGCTGCCGGCCTCCCCGCGCCGGACCGTCGCTATGATCAGCGCGCCGTGGGTGACGTCGGGGTCGTCCCCGGCATCCTTGACGACGCCGGCGGAACACTCGGCCCCGCCCTTGCTTTCCCAGGCCAGCGCAAAGGCGGGTGTTTCCCCGCCGGGCAGGCGGATGGTCACGGGATCGGGGAAATCTCCGGTCAGCAGGGCGGTGTAGGCCGCCGTGGCGGCAGCCGTGGCACAGGCGCCGGTTGTCCAGCCCCGGCGAAGGGGACGATTGGGAGCGCCATCCGGTTTGTCGGTCATGGCGTGGCTTATAGACGCGGTGTAGAGTGACGGCAATGATCCCCTCATCTCCTCCCTCTTCCTCCTTTCCGGCCCTCCCCTTCCCGGAGTTCGAGCCCGGATGGGTCTGGCTCGCCGGCGCCGGTCCGGGAGATCCCGGCCTGCTGACCCTTCACGCATGGCATGCGCTCCGCCATGCCGACGTGATCGTCTACGACGCGCTGGTCGGTCCCGACATCCTCGGCATGGCGCGCGAAGGCTGCCGTCTGGAATTCGCCGGAAAGCGCGGCGGCAAACCGTCGCCCAAGCAGCCCGACATCTCCAGCCGGCTGGTCCAATTGGCGAGAGACGGCTTGCGCGTCCTCCGCCTGAAGGGCGGCGACCCCTTCGTCTTCGGACGGGGCGGCGAGGAAGCGCTGACGCTGGTCGAGAACGACATTCCCTTCCGCGTGATCCCCGGCATCACCGCCGGGATCGGCGGCCTTGCCTATGCCGGCATTCCCGTCACCCACCGCGACACCAACCATGCCGTCACCTTCATGACCGGTCACAGCGCGTCGGGGCTGGTGCCGGACACGATCGACTGGGCCGCCGTCGCGCGCGGCTCGCAGGTGATCGTCCTCTACATGGCGCTGAAGCACTTGGCGACCATTGCCGGCAACTTCATCAGCGCCGGCCGCCCTGCTACCCAAGCGGTCGCCATCGTCACCAACGCCACCTTGCCCAACCAGCACGTGCTTGAAACCACGCTGGAACGATGCGCCGACGACGTGGCGGCCAACGGGATCGAGCCGCCTGCCCTTGTCGTCGTCGGCGACGTGGTGCTGCTGCGCCCGGCCCTGGACTGGATCGGCGCGATGTCTCGTCGGGCCAGCGATTAGGGCCGTGACCGCGCCGGGCCTGATCCTGGCCGCCCCGGCATCGGGCAGCGGCAAGACCGTCACGGTGCTGGCGCTGCTCCGCCATTTCCGGCGGGCGGGAGTCGATATCGCCTCCCGCAAGGTCGGCCCCGACTACATCGACCCGATGTTCCACACTGCGGCCAGCGGCCGCCCCTGCATCAACCTGGACCCCTGGGCGATGCGGCCGGAAACGCTGGCCCGGCTGGCGGAGGAGAGCGCCGCTCTCCTGATCGTCGAGGGCGTCATGGGCCTGTTCGACGGCGCCGCCGACGGCACCGGCTCGACCGCCGATCTGGCCGCCCTGACCGGCTGGCCGGTGGTCCTGGTGCTGGACGTGAAGTCGCAGGCGCAGTCCGCCGCAGCATTGGTTCACGGCTTCGCCAGTTTCCGGAGGGACCTCGATATCGCCGGCGTGATCCTGAACCGCGTCGGCAGCCCGAACCATGAAGCGCTGCTCCGCACGGCACTGGCGCCCCTCGGCATCCCCGTCCTGGGCGCCCTGCCGCGCCTGGAAGCGTTGTCCCTGCCCGACCGCCATCTGGGTCTGGTCCCAGCGGGTGAGCACGCCGCGCTCGAAGACTTCCTCGACAAGGCAGCGGATGTCGTCGCCCGCCACATCGACACTGCCGCTCTCCGCAGCCTCGCCCGTCCCGTCAAACTCCCATCCTCGGCGAAGCCCGTCAGTCTGCCGCCGCTCGGCCAGCGAATCGCCGTCGCACAGGACGCCGCCTTCGTCTTCGCCTATCGGCATCTGCTGGACGGCTGGCGGAACCAGGGCGCCGAACTGCTGCCGTTCTCTCCCCTCGCCGACGAACCGCCGTCATCTCACGCCGACTCGATATATCTCCCCGGCGGCTATCCCGAACTGCATGCGAGCCGCTTGGCCTCTGCCGCCCGGTTCCTCTACGGCCTGCGCACCGCCGCTTCCCGGCAAATCCCCATCTATGGCGAATGCGGCGGCTACATGGTACTCGGCCGCACCCTGGAAGACGCCGACGGCGTAACTCATCCCATGGCCGGCCTTTTGCCGCTCGACACCTCGTTTGCCAAGCGCCGGCTGCACCTGGGATACCGCCACGCCACAACGGCCACCGCGACGCCCTTCGGCCCCGTCGGCACTACCCTGCGCGGGCATGAGTTCCACTACTCCAGCATCGCAGCCGAAGACACCGCACAGCCGCTCTTCCATGCCAGCGACGCCCGACGGATTGGCCTGGGAAGCATGGGCACGATGCGCGGCAGCGTCATGGGGTCGTTCCTCCATATCGTGGACCGGGCGGAATGAACCTCGACACGACCGTCCTGCTGGCGCTGGTGCTCGATGCGGCCTTCGGCGAACCGGCTTGGCTCTACGCCCGCGTGCCCCACCCCGTCGTGTTCTTCGGGCGGCTGGTCGGTCTGCTCGACCGCACGCTGAACCGTGAAGCCGCTACCCGCTTCGCCCGCCGTCTAAGCGGCATCGCCGCCGTGGTCCTGCTGGTCACGCTCACCGCCGGCCCGGCATGGCTTCTGAGCTGGGGCCTGTCCGCCACCTCCTGGGGCTGGATCGCCGAAGCTGTTCTCGCCAGCACCCTGATCGCCCAGCATAGCCTCTACACCCACGTCGCCGCCGTGGCCTCCGCCCTCGAAACCGACGGCATCGCGGGAGGCCGTCGGGCAGTCTCCATGATCGTCGGCCGCAATCCGGAAAGCCTGGACGAGCACGGCGTCTGCCGCGCCGCCATCGAATCCTGCGCCGAAAACTTTTCGGACGGTATCGTCGCCCCGGTGTTCTGGTTCGCCGTCCTGGGCTTCCCCGGCCTCGTCGCCTACAAGGCGATCAACACCGCCGACAGCATGATCGGCCACCGGACACCCCGCCATGAGGCGTTCGGCTGGGCGGCGGCCCGCTTGGACGATCTGGTCAACCTTCTCCCGGCCCGTCTGGCCGGCCTGTTCATCATCCTCGGCACGGCGGCTTTCCTGAAGGGAAAGCGCCTGCGCCCGGCGTATGCCGCCTGGAAGATCATGCTGCGCGACGCCGGCAAGCACCGCTCGCCCAATGCCGGCTGGCAGGAAGCCGCCATGGCGGGAGCGCTCGGCCTCGCCCTCGCCGGCCCCCGCCGCTACGGCGACGTGGTGGTGGAAGACGCCTGGATGGGCGAAGGCGGCAGGCGCGAAGCGACATCCGAAGATATCCGAAGAGCACTCCGCATCCTGCTCGGCGCCTGCGTCATTCAGGCGACGCTCATAGCTGGCTTGGCCGTGCTGGGCTGATCGACCGGCCGCGTTTTCGGCATCGCGAACAGGTACAGCAGCAAATCCAGGCTAGCCGCCGCCGCGCTCGATATGGAGATCGACACCTCCGGCCTCACGGCCGATTTCGGCCAGCAAGGAACCCAGCTTGATGCGTCCCTCGGGCCGTACGGCGTTTTCCAGGATACAACGGATTTGTATGCGTCGAAGACAGTATGTCATACTCCGGAAGCGCCGTGTCGAGTAAGTCTGCACTATGCCAAGTGCCGGCGAGATTGACCTAAGAAATTACTTTCGTCTCGTAGGTCGGTCTAAAGCGAAGCGGCAGCCGACAAGCAGGCGCGTCTATGTCGGCTGCCGCTTCGCTTTAGACCGACCTACGAATGACTTCAACTTTCTAAGCAATTCCTTCTGTGTATTACAAAAAGGCCCTGCCGGAGCGTCGCTCCGGCAGGGCCTTTTTCATTCAGTTCAAGCCGACCTAAATCAGCCGGCCTTCGACATCGCGATGGCGGTGTCGGCCATGCGGTTCGAGAAGCCCCATTCGTTGTCGTACCAGGTCAGGATACGGACCAGATTGCCGTCGATGACCTTGGCCTCGTTCAGGGCGAAGATCGACGAATGCGGATCGTGGTTGAAGTCGGTCGAGACCAGTTCCTCGTCATAGGCGGCAAGGACGCCCTTGAGCGGACCGGCGGCGGCTTCGGAGATCGCCTTCTTGATCTCTTCGACGCTGGTGGCGCGCTTGGAGACGAACTTGAAGTCCACGACCGAGACGTTGGGGGTCGGGACGCGGATGGCGGTACCGTCCAGCTTGCCCTTCAGTTCCGGCAGCACCTTGCCGACGGCCTTGGCGGCGCCGGTGGAGGTCGGGATCATGTTGAGGGCGGCGGCACGGGCGCGGTGCAGGTCCTTGTGCATCGTATCGACGATGCGCTGGTCGCCCGTGTAGCTGTGGATCGTGGTCATGAAGCCTTTTTCGATGCCGACCAGATTGTTCAGCACGAAGGCGACCGGAGCCAGGCAGTTGGTGGTGCAGGACGCGTTGGAGACGATCTTGTGCTCGGCGGTCAGCTTGTCGTGGTTGACGCCGTAGACGACCGTCAGGTCTTCGTCCGTTGCCGGAGCCGAGATCAGGACCTTCTTGGCGCCCGCCGTGATGTGCTTGGCGGCATCGTCGCGCTTGGTGAAGATGCCCGAGCATTCCAGCGCGATTTCGACGCCCAGGTCGCCCCAGGGGAGCTGGGCCGGATCGCGGACCTGCACGACCTTGATCTCGTGGCCGTTGACGACCATGACGCCCTCACGGGCTTCGACGGTGCCGGGGAAACGGCCGTGGACGCTGTCGTACTTCAGCAGGTGCGCGTTGGTGTGGATATCGGCCAGATCGTTGATCGCGACAACTTCGATGTCGTTGCGGCCCGATTCATAGATAGCCCGCAGTACCAGCCGGCCGATACGACCGAATCCATTGATGGCAACCTTGACAGCCATTGATTCCTCCTGAGTTCAAACTCGATTACGGGCTTGCGCGTGCCCGTTTACAACCTTGCTTTGGCAGCCGCCACAACTGCATCGGCAGTAATGCCGAAATGCTTGTAGAGATCCTGGTACGGCGCGGATTCGCCGAAGCTCTTCATGCCGATGAAGGCGCCCTTGTGTCCGATATACCGGTCCCAGCCCATGCGGATCTGAGCCTCGACCGCGATGCGGACGGTGCCCCTGCCGATCACTTCGTCCTGATAGTCCTCGTCCTGTTCCTCGAACAGTTCCCAGCTCGGCATGGAGACGACCGTGGTGCCGATGCCCTCGGCCTGAAGCGCCTTGCGGGCTTCGACGGCGATCTCGACTTCCGAGCCGGTCGCGAAGATCGTGACCTTCCGCTTGCCCTTGGCGTCGGCCAGGATATAGGCGCCCTTGGCCGACAGGTTCTCGGTCGTGTGCTCGGTCCGGATGGTCGCGAGGTTCTGGCGGGTCAGCGCGAACACCGACGGGCGGTGCTTGCTCTTCAGCGCGATGGACCAGCATTCCGCCGTCTCGACCGCGTCGGCCGGGCGGAAGACCAGCAGGTTGGGGATCGTGCGCAGCGCCGGGACGTGCTCGACCGGCTGGTGGGTCGGACCGTCCTCACCCAGGCCGATGCTGTCATGGGTCATGATGAAGATCGTGCGGCACTTCATCAGCGCGGCCAGCCGGATCGCCGGGCGGCAGTAGTCGCTGAAGGTCATGAAGGTGCCGCCATAGGGGATGATGCCCCCGTGCAGCGCCATGCCGTTCATCGCGGCGGCCATGCCGTGCTCGCGCACGCCGAAATGGACGTAGCGGCCGTTGAAGTTGTCGCGCTGGACGGCGCCGGTGTTCTTCACCTTGGTATTGTTGCTGGGCGTCAGGTCGGCGGAACCGCCGATCAGTTCGGGAACGGCGGGGACCAGTACGTCCAGCACGTTGCCCGACGCGACGCGGGTCGCCAGCTTCGGCTTCTCGGCGGAGATCTTGGCCTTGAAGCCGTCGATCAGCGCGTCGAAATCGGGCGGCACGTCGCCGGAGAAGGCGTTGTTGAAGCTGGTGCGGGCGCTTTCGCCGGCGCCGTTCAGCCGCGCTTCCCAGTTCTCCCGCTCGGCGACGCCGCGCTGGCCGAAGCCGCGCCAGACGCTGGTGATCTCCTCGGGGATGATGAAGTGCTCGTGCGTCCAGGCCAGCTTCTCGCGCGCGGCCTTGATCTCGTCGGCGCCCAGCGGCGAACCGTGGCAGTGATGGGTGCCGCCCTTGGTCGGGGCGCCGTAGCCGATGATGGTCTTGCAGGCGATCAGCGAGGGAGCGTCGGTGGTCCGGGCGTACTCGATTGCGGTGTGGATCTGCTGCGGGTTATGGCCGTCGATCTCGCGGACATCCCAGCCATAGGCGCGGAAGCGGTTCAGCGTATCGTCGGTGAAGCTCAGGCTGGTCGGGCCGTCGATCGAGATCTGGTTGTCGTCCCACAGCACGATCAGCTTGGACAGGCCCAGATGGCCGGCGAAGGAGGCGGCTTCGTGGCTGATGCCTTCCATCAGGTCGCCGTCGCTGGCGATGACATAAGTATAGTGGTCGACCAGATCGTCGCCGAAGCGGGCGTTCAGGATACGCTCCGCCAGCGCCATGCCGACGGCGGTGGAGATGCCCTGGCCGAGTGGGCCGGTCGTCGTCTCGATGCCGCCGGATTGCAGCACTTCAGGATGGCCCGGCGTCTTGCTGCCGAGCTGGCGGAACCGCTTCAGCTCGTCGATCGTCATCTCCTCGTAGCCGGTCAGGTGGAGCAGGCTGTAGAGGAGCATCGAGCCGTGGCCGGCGGACAGCACGAAGCGGTCGCGGTCGGGCCACATGGGCGCCTTGGGGTCGAACTTCAGGAACTTGCCGAACAACACGGTCGCGACGTCGGCCATGCCCATCGGCATGCCGGGATGCCCGGACTTAGCGGCTTCGACCGCATCCATGGCAAGGACGCGAATCGCATTGGCCAACTGCTCGTGCGGGACGCCGGCAGGGTTTGCAGGGGTCGCGGCGGAGGTGGGCGACGTCGGCATGGTTGAGGTGTTCCCGGTTTTGTTCTGATCTTGACGCAGCGGTTGTAGCGATGACGATGGTGTCGGCGATAACACCAATGCGTACTGGAGTTTAGGTCGAGGCTTCACGGATATGAAACGCGGGCACCATGCCGCTGCCGATTGCCTACGTCAACAAGCGAGATGCCCGGAGGTGTCATGCGCCGGCGATGCGCGGGCGGCGGGCGCCCGAAGAGGGCGGGGACACCCCGGAAATCCGGCTGAAACTCGGCCCGTCATGCCTCCATCGGTCGCACTGCGGTTGACGGCGGCGCCGGCGCCTGCTAAAGGTCGGATCGAGTATCTATTTAAATCTGCGCAGGATCGGCTTCGCCCCGATGGACCGTCTGAAAGTCGCTCT
>NZ_JCACHA010000581.1:0-19154 GCF_059503625.1 Skermanella sp. | reverse complement strand
CGCACAAGACCTCCGAGGTCTATGACGTGCTGCTGACGGCCATGGGCAAGCGGCGCCACCCGCTGCTGCTGTCCATCAGCACGGCGACCGGCAACACCACGGGCATCGGCAAGCAGCTCTGGGACTATGGCGTCCGCGTGCTGGAGGGCGCCCAGGAGGATGAGCGGCTGTTCACGCTGATCTATGCCGCCGATCCAGAGGACGACCCCTGGGATGAGGCGACCTGGGTCAAGGCCAACCCGAGCTGGGGGCAGGCGGTGCAGCCCGATGCGATCCGGGCCATCATGCGGCAGGCCAGGAACAACCTGGCGCAGGAGACCGCTGCTCGGACGCGGCACTTGAACATCTGGTCCGGCGCCGACGAAGCGCTGTTCTCGATGCGCGCTTGGCAGGCGTGCCGCAGCCCCGACCTGCGGCTGGAGGACCTTGAGGGGCAGGAGTGCCATCTCGGCCTCGACCTCGCCAGCCGCACCGACCTCGCGGCCTTGGTGCTGGTCTTCCCGCAGCATTGCCGCGAGACGGGCAAGACGACCTACGCCGCCTTCGCCCGTTGCTACCTGAATGAGGAGGCCGTTCTCGAGGCGCGGAATGCCTCGTACCCTGGCTGGGCAGCGGCGGAGCACCTCATCCTGACGCCGGGCAACGAGACTGACTTTCAAGCAATCGAGGACGACATCCTGGAGCTCAGCCGGCGCTTTCGGATCGCCAGTGTCGGCTACGACCCCTGGCAATCGACGCAGCTAGCCCAGCGGCTACGGGCGCAGTACGTCGAGATGGTGGAGTTCCGCTCGACCACGGCGAACTTCTCGCCGGCGATCATCGAGCTTGACGCTGCGATGCGCTCCGGCCGCCTTCAGCATGACGGCAACCCGGTGCTGGAGTGGTGCATCGGCAACGTCCTCGGTAAGCCGGACCGTCGGGGCAACCTCTACCCGACCAAGGCGCGGCCGGAACAGAAGATTGACGCGGCCGTGGCGCTCATCATGGCGATTGGTCGCTCGATGACTGAGCCGGAGCAGTTCACCAGCATCTTCGAGCGGGCGGAGTTGTGGATGGCGTGACGACGTTAGAACCCACCGTTATGAACTCGGGCATAGCCTTCTGAAGAGAGTACCATCGGCACGTAGCTGCGGCATGAGTATGTGCAGAGCCTGCCAGCGGCGAGCATAGAGGAACGGCGAACGCCGCAGGTTGTTGCGCCATCGCGCGCCAATTTCCTTGCTGCATTGCACCGGGCAGAACACGAAATTGTTATTTCGCCATCCTAAATATTCTAAATCACACTATGGTGTTACTGCGTCGTCAGTTCGTACCCGGAACTCGCAGCAGCTTCACCTAGAATTGGAACGCGACAAACTTCATCCGCTCTTGAGTACCGCACAGTCGCCCATCCGGAGGGACTCGATGACTATCGTCTTTCATCCGCTTGCCGGTGTGCGGAGACACCTGATGCGTTTGAGCGTGCCCCGCGCCGAGCCACGGCCATGTCGCAGCTCTTTTCACCGCGAAACTCGCTGCATCGCACCTACCACTGCTCCGGCAGCAGCACTACTTTTCGCTGCATTAGCAGTCGCCACCGGGACTGCCTCGGCTCAAAGCGGTCAGGACGAGTTGCGCAGAGCACCACGAGGCGATTTTCTTCCTGGCGTTGGGGCCGCTGACCCGCGGCAACGGGTCGACCTACCGCCGAACCATGGCGCTCGCTGGGGCGCGTGCAAACGGAGATCGGTGGGCGCTGCACTGGCACGTTGGTCGATGCGCGCACGGTACTCACCGCCGCGCACTGTCTGGTGGCATCGCGCTCGGGCCAGTTTGTCCAAGCGCGTTCGGTCCATTTCCTACTCGGCTACAATCTCGGTCAGTACACAGGGCATGCGCGAGTTATCTCCTATACGGTCGGGCCGGGCTTCACCCCCGGAGTGGCAGCTATGGGACCAGCGGGTGCGGACTGGGCGCTGCTAACCCTCGAGCGGCCGATCGGTGCGCCGGGGCATATATTGCCCTTGCTGCGTGGTACGCCGCAGCCGGGATCACCGGTGATGTTGGGAGGATACCAGCAAGATCGGCCTGAAACGCTGTCTGCTGATACCGGGTGCCGTCTTGGATCCCTCACGCGAAGGCCTTCGGGGCACGTTCTGCTCGCCCATGACTGTGCTGCCACCCGCGGCGCGAGCGGAGCTCCGATGCTTGCTCGTCGTCCTGACGGAAGTGGTTGGGGAGTCGTTGGAGTTGCAGTCAGCACCAATGCGGACGCGACAGTCGCCAGCGGCCATGCCGTGCCTGCCGCCGCTATCGGAGCAAACCCTTAGCTGGTTCGTAATAGCGGCATCCGCGCAGCGGGGCAGGAACATAGGAGTAGGTGCGGCCAGAGGATTCCGGTTTCCGATCATAGGGTGCGACTTCCTGGAGCTCAGCCGCGCGTTCGAATTTGAGTATTGGTTACGACCGTGGGGCTGGCGCAGAGGCTACGGGCGCAGGACGTCGAGATAGTAGAGTTCCGCTCGACCACGGCCAACTCCTCGCCGGCGATCATCGAGCTGGACGCTGCCTTGCGCTCCGGCCGCCTCCAGCATGACGGCAACTTAATACTACAGTTGAGTTTAATATCAGGCGATCCTAGCTCCCTGTGAGCATGACGGCGATGGAGATGAGCCATGTCAGCGGACAGCGCGAGCGTCCTGGTCTGGCGTGAGGAGCTGGGTGCGCTGGAAGCGCGGTTGGGCGCGTTGTTTGTCCGGGCTGAGCCGAGACGGCAGGCTGGCCTGTATCTGGAAGGCCTGCTGAGCGCGGCGAAGCGCAAGAACGGCTGGCAGCTTGCCGAGTAGGTTGGTGATGCTCGGCCCTGGCGGACGCAGCGGGTTCTCAGCCACGTGCTGTGGGACCAGGACGCAGCCTGCGACCTGTGCCGCGACTACGTTCTCGAGCATCTCAGGGCACTGGACGGTGTGCTCATTGTCGATGAGACCGGTTTTCTCAAGTAAGGCGAGCATTCGGCCGGGGTGGCGCGGCAGTACAGCGGCACAGCCGGGCGGATCGAGAACCTCCAGATCGGCGTCTTCCTGGCCTACGCTAGCAGCAAGGGGCACGCGCTGATCGACCGCGAGCTCTAACTGGCCGAGGAGTGGTGCGGCGATGCCGCGCGGCGGGACGAGGCGGCCATTCCGGAGGCAGTGAGTTTCGCCACCAAGCCGGCGCTGGCCAGGCGGATGATCAGCCGCGCCCTTGATGCCGGCCTGCCCTGCGCCTGGGTGCTGGGCGATGAGATCTACGGCTCGGACCGCCGGCTGCGCATGGACCTGGAGCGGCGCGAGCAGCCCTTCGTGCTCGCTGTTCGCAGCAACGAGAAGCTCTGGGCGGTGCTGGATGAGCACCTCGGCCAGCATGCCGCGTCACGCCTGGCCGCCAGCCTGCCAGCCCGCGCCTGGCGGCGTCTCTCGGCGGGCGCTGGCAGCAAAGGGGAACGGCTCTACGATTGGGCCCGCTTGCGTCTCACCCGACTGCAGCAGCCGCCTTGGGATCATTGGCTGCTGGTCCGGCGCAGCCGCAAGGACCCGCAGGATCTCGCCTACTACGTTGTCTTCGGCCCAGACCAGACCACGCTGGCCAGCCTCGCGCAGGTGGCCGGCCGGCGCTGGACCATTGAGAAATGCTTCGAGGTGGCCAAGCAGGAAGTCGGCTTGGCCGATTACGAAATCCGCTCATGGCATGGCTGGTACCGGCACATCACCCTTTCCATGCTCGCGCTGGCCTTCCTTGCCGCGATGCGGGTGAAACTCAACGCGGTCACACTGCAAAAAAGGGGGCGGCACAATCTCGACCTCTGGTCGACCTCAGCATGGGCGAGATCCACCATCTCATCAGCGGCCTCCAGCATGCTGCCGGCATAGCGCTCGATTACCTTTCTGGCTGGTCATTGTGGCGGCGGATCCACCAAGCCATAGCCCAGCGCTGTCACTGGCAGCGGCACCAGCGGGAAGTGCGTGCCTAAACTCAACTGTAGTATTTAGTCCGGTCTCGCGAAGCTTGTCCGAATTCCAGAGGGCAGACCCAGTTCTGAAAGGCAAAAAACGTCCACGAAGGCCATTGATATCAACTTTTGGTAGACAGAAGCGAGCTGCTTTGGTAACCTACTCCTTATGTGCCAAGTCGCTTCGCTCCCTGCACTGCCGCCGCGCCAGCCGGATGGGCAAGTTTCCTGCCTTTCCGTAATCTTCGCGGCTGCTTTCGGATATCCGGTCCACGCTGATCCGAAAACCAATACTACGCTTGTCGGGAACGAGTTCGCGCCGGGGTACAAAGCAACTGACCAAGACGATGCGCGGTCCGCTGTTTGGGTCTGGGAGCCATGGCCTACTGCGGACAGACAAGGCGATTCCGCGGGAGGCACACTGCGCCTAGCCAAACCCAATATCTTTCCGGACATCGAATTTGCCGCCAAGCCGCCCCTGGTCCCGGATTGGCATCCCACGTTTTCAGACACGTACATAGACGTTGCGGCAGCCCTGACCGTTGGCGGCGATCAATCCGCCCTCAGCAGTAAAAAACCTACAATGACTAGCCCGCAACCCGAGACGCTCTCCCAAACGTCTCCTCACAGCAAAGGGCAGGCGGAAAGCCCCGCGAGTCCTGTCACTGCTCCCGCACCAATCCAGGCTACGCCAACGCCCGCACCTGTCCCGATCCTCTCTTCGATGCCGGTCGCGCCGGACGTGACGACATTGGCAGCAGCAACAATAGAAGTTCCGATCAAGGTCGAAGCAGCACCCGTGCCGGCGCCGTATTCACTGCATGTCTCGCGAGCGGCAGACTTCATCCATTCCCTCGGTGTGAATACCCACCTGGGAAACCCTTCGTATGACAACGTAGGGCTCGTCCTGGACCAACTGGCCTATATCGGCGTCCACCACATCCGCGATTGGTTCCCTGAACAGATCTGGCCACTGCAGTATGCACAGATCAGCACGCTCGCCTCGGCCGGGGTCAAGCTGGATGCCCTACTGCCGAATATCAACCCGGTCGACCTTGACGTCCATATCGCAAACCTAGCTGCCTTCGCTCACGCCCATCCTGGCGTGGTGACTTCGGTCGAGGGGCCGAACGAAATCGACGCCTCACCGATCGTCTATCGGGAAATGGAAGGGATTGACGCGGTGCAGGCCCTGCAGAAGGACCTCTATGCCGCGGTGCACGGCAACGCGGAGTTGGCTGGTGTGCCCGTCTACAACTTCACGACGGCATGGCTACCACCGAGCGCCTATGGCATCGGCGACATGTCGGCCTACGCAGACAACGCCAACGTTCATGGATACGTGCCCAACGGGCTTCGGCCAGCCGATTGGCTGCCGCAAACCATACAGAATTTCGCCTCGAATGTGCCTGGCAAGCCGATCGTGGTGACCGAGACCAACTACTACACGCTGCCGCAAGACTCTGACTGGGGTGGGGTCAACCAAGATGTTCAGGCAAAGTATGGCCTGTACACCGCGCTGGATAACTGGAAAGCCGGCATCGCCGCGACATTCTTCTACGAACTCCGGGATCAGGGTTCTGATGCCAATCGGGAGAATAACTTCGGTCTGTTCCAGGCGAACGGCTCACCCAAGTCCTTGGCCATCGCGTTGCACAATCTGACCACGATCCTCTCGGACCCTGGGGCCGGGGTGAACTCATTCGAGTTGAGGCCACTG
This sequence comes from Skermanella sp., assembly GCF_059503625.1. Lineage (NCBI taxonomy): Bacteria > Pseudomonadati > Pseudomonadota > Alphaproteobacteria > Rhodospirillales > Azospirillaceae > Skermanella > Skermanella sp. Next base: position 13,467 of record NZ_JCACHA010000581.1, on the reverse strand, counting down.
ACCATCTCATTTTCCGGGCTGCCTTGTACGGCCTCTGCGCAACTTCTGCAGAAGAGCGACGGCACCTCCGACCTCGTCGTCTGGGACGAGCAGCAGATCTGGGACTCCGTCCATCACGCTCAGCGGGCCGCGATGGCGTCGGACGTCACCATCTTCCTGCAGTCATCCGTCTCTGAGGTCCAGATCTTCGATCCTCTGTTGAGCAGCGCGCCAGTCACAACCTACCACGACGTCAGCCAGTTCACGTTCCATCTCCTAGACGCCCCCCTGGTTCTCCACCTCATCTGACGCTGAACCCCAGACGCATCCAGCCGAACGCAAGCCGTCAAGCGGTTTACCCGCTGGGCGCGGCTGATGATGCCGTCTCAATCTCAGGCCGAGAGGCGATGGCCGTCGCGGCAGTTGGCGCGTCTACAGACGATGCACTGTCGCCGTCACCGTCGCGCAGCGAGCGGTAAAGGCTGATTGTCTCCTGATTCATCCGCTCCGCCGTGAAGCGCTTCAGGAAGCGCTGGTGTCCTTTCTCGCCGTAGCTCGCCAGGGTGTCCCGGCTCACCGACCTGATCATCTCCGCGACCGTCTCCGGGTCGGACAGGTCGAAGAACCGGCCGGTGACCCCATCGACGACAACGTCCCGCAGTCCGCCCACCGGCGTGCAAAAGATTGGCAGCCCGGAGCGCATCGCCTCGAGAGCGACGATGGGCAGACCCTCCCATCGTGACGGCATGAGGAGCAGGTCGGCATGCGCGTACAACTCGACCACCTCGGCGCGGTCCCGCCATCCCAGCAGCGTGACGTTCTCAGGGATGGAGAGCTGCGTCTCGGCGGGTCCGACAACATAATCTCCAACCGCATAACACTCGGCCGCGTCACTCAGCCTCGCCATGACAGCAAGGCAGAAATCGAAACCCTTCTGCCGGTCGAAACGGCCGACAAACAGGACCCGGAGCTTGCCTCGGCGCTCCGCCTTCCAGGCAGCTCCGCCGGAAGATGAGGGGGGCAGCGCCTTAATGCCATTCTCGATGACGACGCATTTCGTGGCGGCGATGCCCGCGGCGACTGCATCTTCCTTCTCCGCGTGGGAGACGCAGACGACGCGGTCGGTGAACCGGGTGAGCAGCCTTTCGGCCGCGACTATCAACGGTCTGACCGAACTCGTGCGGGAGAAAGCCCAGCCATGCGGGCTGTAGACAACTTTCGGCCGCCGGAAGCCGACCGCTGCGCCCAGCCGTGACACGACGCCGGCAAAGGTCGAATGCACGTGGAGGATGTCAGTGGCCGTCTCCGCCACGACGCCCCGCGTCAGCTGGCCGAGGCGCAGCAGCCCGGCCACCGAGCCACGCTTGTGTTCGAACGATGTGACTACCAGCTTCGGGCTGTCGATCCGGACGATTGAGGCGGCATTGACTTCCGGTCCGACGACCGCGATGGACTCGACGGCGGGAGACTGGGCCTGGAACGCCACGGCTTCCTGCAGATAGCTTAGGACGCCTCCGCCTGGCGCTTCGGTCACATGGGCCAGGCGCAGCGGACGGCTCGCTGGCTCTATCGAGTCATCGGGCATTTCGAGCTCCGCTCCATTTTGCTGCGTGAATCGGTCAGCCGATGCGATGCGAGCGCCGCGCCTAAACCCCCATCGTTCCACAGGACACCGGCTGGGCGCGTCAGTACGCCCCGGAACCGGCGAGCACGACACGGACTGTCCTCAACAGGATCCAAGCATCGAGCCATACGGACCAGTTACTGACATAGAAGGCATCGGCGACCTCGCGGATCTTGAGGTCGCTGTTGCTCCGCGACGTGACCTGCCAGAAACCGGTCAGGCCGGGCGGCACATCCCGGCGCAACGCCTGGCCCGCCGGGCTGTACCGCGCCACCTCGCGGGTCGGCATGATGCGCGGCCCGACAAGGCTCATGTCGCCTCTGACGATGTTCAGCAGTTGCGGCAACTCGTCGATGCTCGAACGGCGCAGGAAGCTGCCGACCTTCGGGATGATGCGTGGGTCGTTCCGGAGCTTCAGGGTTCGCTCGAACTCAAAGCGCGCTGCTGGGTTGCTCGCCAGGTACTCCGCCAACCGCTTCTCGGCATCCGGAATCATCGTGCGGAGCTTATAGATCCGCACCGGCTGCCCATTCATGCCCTCCCGTGTCTGCGAGAAGAAGGCGGGGCCGGGACTCGCCAGCTTCACGGCCAGCGCCGCGAGCCCGATGATTGGCGTCGTCAGGATCAGGATCGGCAGCGAGACCAGGACGTCCACGGCCCGCTTCGCGCGCCGCTGGCTTTCCGAGAAGCGCGCCTGCCGCACCTCCGTCGCCAGGTACGGTCCGATGGGTCGCGGCCGCGCCCAGAGACTGCCCAGCAGTGTCGTATCGCTCAGCACCTGCACGCGGGAGAAGGTCGCCGCCAAGCTAGCCGCCAGTTCTTCGAACTGCTCGCGGTTCACCTCGTCCGGCCTCAGCGCCACCAGCGCGTGGCGGACCGGCCAGGGAAAGGTGCGGGTCTTGATCGCTCCGACGGGGCCGAGCACCGGCACCCCATGCATCGCCGGCGTCGCCAAGCGGCTGACGTCGCCGAAGATCCCGACTGGCACCATGCCCAGTTCCGGGTCCGCGCGCATCTCGCGGATCGCGGTCTCCGCCAAAGGACCCACGCCCACGATCACATAGGGCATGCAGTAGAAGCCGCTCCCGATGAGGGCCGCGCGCGTGAAGCTACGGGCAAAGTAGCAAGTCGGGATGGTGAACAGCCAGATGGCCAGTCCGACGAACCGGTATGCCTCGGTGTTTTCTGTAGCCAGCAGGGCGATCAGGTGGGACAGGCCGATCATCAGGGTGGTCAGCACTGATCGCCGTAACTCCTCGGGATGCGGCATGCCGAAGGAGGGATAAAGCCCCATCGCCCAGCGAAACAGCAACCAGCAACCGAAGACGGGCCACAGGCCCCAGAACAGCGGCGTCGTATCCCAAATCACGCTGCGGATAGCGTAGACGATGGCAGTGCAGACGGCAAAACTGAGCGTGTCGGCTAGAGCGAGCCCGATACCAGAGACCAGGCGCGCACGTCCAAACCGCGGGGCCACGGTGGCCGGACTCGATGACCTCACCTCACCCTGGCCGGTGCCTCGCCGGTCGGCACTCGACGCCAACGGGCGTCTCGGATCGCGTCCACCCGGACCGAAGGCAGCGTCCTCGGTCACCGCCCGTCCATGGGTGGTGCCGAATGCTGGGTCGGCGCTCGTGCGCCCCGTCTGTGACGACACCGGTTACAGCGCTTGGCCGGGCGCAGGCCCGCTTGCATACAATTGGTCAAAAAGGTGCAGCCGCTTCATAAAAACAGCCCCAGTCGGACATTCTTCTCATTAATAGACGAGAAAGGGGGCCGTCAATCGTGAAGCTAGATGCCTTCTCGAGATTGCGAAGTGTAATCCCGTAAGGCGAGCCGCACGGCTTGCTCCGCGGCAGACGCTTCCAACACGCTTCGCTCAACCTGCTCCATGCTCGTTTCGCCACGGCGGAACAGAAGGCTGGTGCGCATCCGGACCACATCAGCCTCGAGGAATACCGCGCAGCTGTTGCGGAGCGCTGCGGCTGCCTCAGCTCTGCTGGCCGACCGCTCGTCAGCCGCATCAAATGCCTCAAGCGCACGGAATAAGCTCGCCTGCGCGCCCACCACCGCGGCGCGCAAGCGGTTCTGCTCGTCGCTGTCGCCGCCCAAGGCGCGCGTGCCAAGGCTGAGGACATAAGCGTCAACTTGCCGCAAAAAAAACAGCGCAGCGGCCACCAAGCCCTGCTCTGCCTTCGCGGCAGTGGCCGGAGCCGCCGGCTCCGACGGGCTGTCCGGCGTCTCCATGCGGCCGATGAGGGCCACCACGCCGGATGCCGCGTCCCTCTCCTGCGCCTCGGGAGGGGCCGCAACCAGGCCAGTTTTCCGGGCGAAGAGCCGCGCTTTCGAGTCCGCGGTGGTGGCCTGCCGCGCGATGAGTTCCGACGCCTCGCGCGCCAGTTCGCCCAACGCTGCCAGCTGCTGCTCACTCCAGTCGTGGGGCTTGTGGTCCAGCACGCAGACGGTGCCAATGGCCTCGCCGCTGTCCACGACGATGGGCATGCCGGCATAGGCGACAATCCCACCGTTCCGCACCGCGGGATGGTCCTGGAAGTCCGGGCTCAGGCGCGCGTCGGAAATCACCAACGGCCGTACCGCCGCTACGGCGTAGCGGCACAGCGACATGGCCAGGGTCGTGTCATTCTCGGCGGCGAAAATACCCTTGGCCTGGAAAACACCTCCCGGGCCCTGGGCACTCTTGAAGAACTGGCGGTCGTCGCCCACCAGCGAGACGAGTGCCACGGATGCATTCATAATCTCGGATGCAGCCAAGGCGAGACAGTCAAACGCCTCTTCCGGTGGGCTGTCCAGCAGCCCCGTCCGACGCAGTGCCGCGAGGCGCTTCGGGTCGTTGATCGGGTCGGATGGCTGCGACATGGTCCAGGATCCCAGCTACATGAGCGCGGAGAAGGCTAGCCTCGCTCCTAGCGCAACGTGGAAATATCTAGCCCCGATGGGTTCGGTCTTGGTGAGCGCCCGTTCCGGCGACGATGGTAGACCCTGGCCGCTCTCCACGCCAGCCAATGGCCACGGCGCTGGCGCTCGGCGGCGCGGCCTGGGCTGCCCGCAACCCAGAGCGGTGGGCGTGGCTGGCAGACGCCGCCCCGTGGGGGCGGTTACCGGTCAGCTGCGCCGCCCGCGCGGTGAAGCAGGCGCCAGCGCCCAGGGCGAGCCACATCATCGGAGTCCGGAAGGTGTCGGTTGTGATGCCGGTCACCAGAATGCCGACGGCGCTCATGATGATCGGATAGGCGATCGCCGGCACGGTCCCACCGACGGTGGCGAAGGTCAGGGCCGCGCGACGGACAGACAGGATCAGGGTGCCCCAGATCGCCAGCCAGCCGGTGAGACCGACCAGCCCGAGCTCCGCGGCAATCCGGGCATAGAGTGAATAGGTGTTCGGCCAGGGTGCTTCCGGATGGACGAGCGATGCCCCGATCTCCGGGCTGAGGAACCCCCAGGGGGGCATGTGGAGCGAGGCCCGGAAGGCGAACTGGCCCAAGCCCGAGCCCAGCATCGGCTGCGAGGCGAAGATGTTCAGCGCCGTCACCTGGTAGGCGAGCCGCGACAGGTCCGACACCGAGTCACCGGCGACAACGTCGCTGATGAGCTGGTCGAGGCTCGCGCCATAGGCCCCGACGCCCCCGGCGATCCCGGTGAGCAGCAGCGCAGCGGCAAACCTGGCGGCCATGGTGTTGACCAAGCCACTGATGGGAAGGAACAGGAGACGCAGGGCGCCGAAACAGGCGACATTGGCGGCGAGCAGGAGCCATCCCGTACGCGCTTGCGAGGCTAGGATGAGGATCGTGAAGGCAGCCAGGAGCACGCTGTGGACAAGCCGCCTCGTCCCCCGCGTCATCATCACGGCGCACAGGAGCCACGGCCAGGCCAGGCCGGCGAAGTTGCCAAAGGCCGGGGGCTCGAAGGAAACGGTCCGGAGGCGCTTGTCCCATGCCTCAACCAGCTTGAGGTTCACCGCATTGTTCCAGGGTTGCACCTCCTGGTCGGAGCCGGCGTGGACTGCCGCGTCCAGGGCCGTGTACACCGGAAGCGTCACCCCTGCCCGATGCGCCCCCTCCACCAGGCCATACCCGATGCACAGCACCGCGCTGAGGCAGATCGGCAGAATGAGACAGGCATACCATCGCCCGGGCGCGACGGCGCAGGTCATCCCGGCAAGCACGAGACCGTAGACCAGGACGCCGGCCGCCGTGACCATTTTGGGCGCGCCGCTCCGGCCATGGAATGTGGCGACGGCGATCTCCGCAGCATTCCACATGGCGGCGAGGAGGACGGCGCTGAGAATAATGGCGGCCGCCCCACCTAGAAAACGGAGACCCAGGGGCGGACGCACCGCACGCACCAGCCCCGCCCCGGTGGCCTTCAGGACCTGCACGCCCATTGCGGCCGCGAAGAAATAGAAGGATGCCTCGTTGCTCAACTCGCCGATGGCTCCCAGACCGGGGATCGCGTCGAAGGGCACCGCGACCACCCCCAGCGCGAACAGGACCGCGACCAGCTTATCGAGCATGTCCGGTGACGGCGATGCGGTTGCCGCGCGTGATGCCTGGGACGATGTCGAGCACGACTATCGCATCCCCGATCGTGGCACGAACCTTCTGTTCTGGATCGGACGACCTGACCCAGGCGACGATGTGCTCGACACCTGCCTCCTCGAATAGGAGAGCCTGGACGAGGGGATGTCCTGTCTCCAGGCGACGGCGGAAATCCATGCGCAGCAGGCGGGGGAGCAGCGCGCCGTCCAGCCCGCTCTTGGCGGCGCCTTGTGCGGTGACCAAGCCGAAATGGGACTCGGGATTGAGCGGCTCGTTCCGCGAATCCTTCCATTCGTACCAGACCGTCGCCGCCACGCCGCTCGCCAGATTGGCCAGGTAGGTCCGGGCCAGGTAGGCGGCCTGGGTCTCGGGGCCGACCGCCGAGGTCGGGTACCCCCATTCCGTGCAGAGCATCGGCAGGACGCGTGCCCGAGGCGACAGGCGGTCCAGGAGGGTGCGGCTCGCCATGTTTTCGGGCGCCACGCTCTCCGGGTCCGGCTGCACCCCGCCCTGGATGCGGTAGCTGTGCATGCTCAGGCCGGCGAGGCAGTCGAGGGCATCCGTCCTGGACAGCGCGGAGAAGAACTGGGGCACGCGGTGGGGCAGGGCGGCCGTGGCGGGGGCGAGCACGGCGGCAGTCGGCGACGCTGCCTTGATCGCCGCGCAGGCCGTGCTGACCAATCTCGCGTAACTCTCCGGATGCGGTGCCGGTGGCCAGAAGATCCGTGAGTCCGGCTCGTTCCAGATCTCCCAGGTGACGGAGCGCCCCGCATACCGCCGGGCGGCGGCGGCGGCAAAGCGGGCGAAGGCGGCTCGTTCGGCGTCGGTGTCCGGTGGCGCCGCGACCCGCGTCCACCTGACCCCCGGGTCGCGGGGCAACTCCAGCATCCGGCTGTAGAGCGGATTGCCGGTCCCCAGGACCACGACGGATCCGAGGCCGGCGCGCTCAAGCTTCTCTATGAAGGCATCAGGACCGGACCAGTCGAACTCGCCGGTTACTTTCTCGACGGCGTCCCAGGCGATCCCCCACCGGACGAAACCGAAGCCGAGACCCTTAATCCGCTCGAGATCGGATGGCGCGATATGCCAGACCTGGACATGAATCCCGAGACCCGCAGGAACTCGGTCCGGTTGGGCCGCCGTCCCGGGGCGCGACCAGGCCGCAAGCGCGACGAGCAGCAGCACCGCCCAGGCGCAACCCCGCCCGGATACGCGCGCCGGCTTTGCGCGGCCCGTCATCGGTCGCGCCTCGGCCCGGCCGCATCGGCCCGCAGGCCGTCCCCGATCACTTCGACGCTGTCGCCGGGCTGCAACGCCATATCGAGTTCGGCCCGGAGGCGCGCGATCGCCCCATGGTCTCGGCGCCGGACCAGGATCTCGGGCACTACGGCGCCACCATTCGCAGCCGCCGCCCCGTCAGTCCGGCTTGCGATGCGCTCCCGCGCCGACTGCAGGTGGAATCGCGCCTTGCCCGCCGCTGCGAAAGCATCCCGCAATTGTTCGAGCTGGTTGGCCCGGCGCTGGTCATCGAAGGTCTTGAGCTGCTGCTCGCGCTCCTCGGCCTCGCGCCGTGCCTGCGCGAGTCGCACTTGCACCTCCAGGATCTGCGATCGTGCCTGGGCGAGGCTCCGCTCTGCGATCTCTGTCCGGACGGCGGTGCCCACGCCGCGCTCGAGGAGGCTGCTGGCACGGCCGGCTTCGGTGAAGGCCTGGTCGTAGCTCGCTCGCTGCTGCCGCTCCGCATGCTCGAGCATCGTGATTTCAGCGCGCGCCACCGCCAGCATGCGTTCCAGACCAGTCTTCTCGTTCGCCCGGGCCTGGCGTTCGGCCTCCATCTGCCGCGCTTCGGTGGCGACGATGTCGCGCAGGACTGCCTCCGGCACGCCCGGCCTTTCGGTGTTGGCCGCTGGGTCGAAACTCACCGCGCCCGACAGCTCCGCCTCAAGTCGCGCGATCCGTACCTGCTGCCGCGCCAATTCGATCGCCGTCGCGCCGTAATCGGCGCGCGCCTCTGACGCCTGGGCCGCCGTCAGCCGCCCCAACCCGCGGGTGACGTCGAGCCCACCGGCCAGGGCGACCGCAGCGCGTACCGTCATGCCCGGCCGGTAGCGGTACTCGCCGGGCCGGGCCACGTCGCCGTCCACGTAGACCGGAGCGTATTCGAACACCGAGACGATGGTCTGGCCACGCTGCACCACGTTGCGGGCCACCAGCAACGCTTGGATCCGCTGGCCGAATTCGGTCAGGCCGACATCCGTCGCCTTCACCTGGCCGAGCACAGGCAGGGTGATGTCGCCGTTGTCGTCCACGGTCACGCGGCGGTTCAGGGCCGGTGCACCGGCCACCATCAGCTCCAGCACGTCGCCGCGCTGGGGCATGTAGTCCGCCCGCGCCGGAGCCGGTGCGAGCAGGAGGAGGCCGGCGACTAAGCAGCCGCGCAGGAGCGTCGCCATCACCTCAGCTCCACCGCGCAGTGGCGCGACCGCCACGCTCCGAGCCGTACACCTGCGCGTAGGCCTGGTCGTAGGTGGAAAGCTGACCGACATCGACCCGCGAGATGGCAAGGCCGGCCAGGCGCGCGCCGCTCTCCTGGATCACCCGCAAAGCTTCCTGCAGGGCGCTCCAGGTTGTCGAGCCCCAACGGACGACGACAATCACCTGGTCGGACAAAGGCGCGAGCATCACCGCATCCCCCACCACCAACACCGGCGGGGAGTCGATCAGGATGACGTCGAACCGCGCCCGCCAAGTTTTCAGTTGCGAGCGCAAGAGGCTAGAGCCGAGCACGGACAGCGGATGCGCATGGGGGCTGCCCGCCGTCAGGACGTGAACCCCCGTGGCCCGGTCCAAGCGGATGGCACGCTCCAGCCCGCCCTCCGCGTCCAGGCTGTCGGCCAGGCCGGGGGCGGGCTCGAGACCGAAGATCTGCTGGAGGGCCGGGGAGCGCAGGTCCGCATCGACGAGCAGCACGCGGTCGCCACAGGCGGCCATGGACGCGGCCAGCGCGGCCGAGGTTGTGGACTTGCCCTCGGCCGGCAGCGCGGAGGTGAGCAGCAGCACGACCCCGCTCTCCGGACGCTGCCGGAGCAAGGTCGAGACGGCCGCATGCAGCGAGGTTACCGACGCCGAGAAGGCAGGCATGGCCTCGCTCATGAGTACCGCGATCCCCCTCTCGGACCGCTGGCTTCCGGCAGACTCAGGAATGACCCCGAGGGCGCGCAGGCCGCGGCGAGCGACCTCCTCCGTGCTCAGCACCGTCTGCTGCGCCTGGAACTCCTTCAGCAGCACCGAGGCCAAGCCGGCGGCGATCGCGCAAAAGGCTCCGATGCCGAGCACGAGGGCTGGGTTGGGCAGCGAGGGTGCCGGAGGCGGCGTGGCTTCGGCCACGACCGACATGCGGACGATCTGGAAGCCTGCCCGCTCGGCCAGGCTCAGCCGCGCCAGGAAGCTTTCATCCTCGGCGACGAACTGCGCCAAGGCGTTGACGATCGCAGCGGCGAGCTCGGGGTCGGAGGAGGAATAGGCGACCCGCAGCTGGGCCGAGCGCCCGATCCGGTCGATGCTGATCCCGTTGCGCAGCTCGCCGGCGATCGCGTCGATCGGATTCATCGGTCCGACCGGATCGCGCACGCCCGGCCGGCCGAGCAATGAACCGATGGATCGCCGCAGCCGGATGAGCAACGGAGGCGCCTGGCGGACAGCGCGGGCGAATTCCGGCCTGCCGACGAGGTCGAGGTCGCTCGCCACTTGGCGCAGGGCCGCTTGCGACCGCAGGAGGGCGGTCGCGCCGTCGATGTCGAGTTCACCGCGAAACGGATCGCGAGCCTGCTCGCCCGTCAGCTCCGGTTGCCGGGTCCCCACCAGCAGCATCGCCTGCGCGATGAAGCGATCCGGGACCAGCAGGAGATAAGCCGGTGCGACCAGGAATATCGGCGCGAAGACTAGGAGGAAGCGCCACTTCCGGCGCCATAGGATGCGAAGCCCGCGACTGAGGCCAGCGCGCGGATCGGGTGGCAGTCGTGCTGCTGCGTCCAGCCAAGCGGCGTCCGAAGGCACCGATGTGTTTGAAGCTTGTGGTTGAATGAACCGAGCTCCCGTTAATCCTCCACCGCCGACGCCGGTCGCGCGCCTGTCCTGGTCCCAGGACGAGGTTCGATCGCCATGGCAACAGCGTGACGTCCTCGTTCCGGGTGGCTACATCCGACAAACGCGCAGGTCGTCCGGTGATGTTCATAAAAATAGCGGAAGTCTCGGGAATTTGCCATCCATACGGCTCCGATGTTCATGTAAGGCCTAACCGGGAGACCGGCAGGTATGGCGCCACGAGGGAAGGATCATGCGGCGCGGCGGCTCCGAACCGGACCTGGCGGCGGCGGAGCAGTGCACGAACGACATGGAATCGCGATCCACTTCCGCAAGCCGAGGTCTGGTCCACCGCATTGCCAGGCATGGAACCTCTGGTCTCCCCTTTGTCTTGCGGCTCGCGAGCCTCGCTGGCAAGTTTGGACTGTCGCTCTATATCGTCCGGTATCTGTCTCTTGATGATCTCGGCCTGTATGGCCTGGTCTTCTCCGCCTCGATGATCGCGGTTGTCCTATATGGCGGACGCATCGATCACGATTTGGCACGACGAATCGTGGACATGCCGGCCAGCGAGACCCGTGCGCTGCTGCGGGACAAGACCGTTTTCTTTCTCTTCAACTACGCGGCTACCCTGCCACTCGTCTTCGTGATGTACGCCTTCCGCAGCGAGACGCTGGCTTTTCTCCTGCTGGCTTACCTGGTCTGCTGCCTCGAGAGCTATGCGAACCTACTTTTCGTCACCACCAACTACCTCGGCCGGCCAATCCTCGCGAATGTCGCCTTCTTCATACGCGCTGGTCTCTGGTCGCTCCTGGTGGTCGCCATCGGACTTGTCCTGTCTCCGACCAGAACGCTGTGGGTCGTGCTGGCCTTCTGGGTGGCCGGGGCTTCGGCCAGCATTGCAGTTAACCTCTGGCATCTGGATGTGGTGCGCTGGCCGGGCCTTCGCGCGGTCGCCGTGGACTGGGGGCGGATCCGAAGCGCTTTGCGCCGAAGCTTCCCAATCTGGATCGGCTCGATTGGGCTAACCGGCGGATCATATCTGGACCGCTTCGTGTTGGGCGCCTTCCTCGATCTTAAAGTGGTCGGCTTGGCAACCTTCTACACCTCCTTCACCGCGGCCATCGTAACCCTGGTGAGCAGCGGCGTCCTGAACGTGGCGGCGCCGAAGCTCGTCGGCAGCGCCTCGCGGGCCGACGCCGACAGCTACAACCGCGAGCTCCGGCGGGCCGGGTTGACCGTGGCGGCCCTCGGCGGCGGTTTGTGCCTGATGGTTTGGATCGTCGTCGTCCAGTTCGCTGCGGCCCTGCACCTGCGCGAGATCGAGGAGAGCCTGCTTGCTCTCGGCCTTCTGCTGATCGCGACCCTGGTGCGTCTCATCGCGGAAACGGGCTTTTATGGTCTCTATTCACGCCACCGGGACAGGGCCATCTGGGTCGGCAACATCGCCTTCCTCGTCGCGTCCCTGCTGTTCAACCTATTGCTGGTGCCAGTCCTGGGCCTTACCGGGCTGGGCGTCGCCAGTGTCCTGGCCAACCTGCTCCTGCTGGCCCTCCGGCGCGAGGGACTCCGCGCCTTCCGGGGCGGATAGGGCCGGTTGAAGCCGCATTGGCTCGAACTGCTGGAAGGATCACATGCAAAGTCTCCACCCGGAACTGGTGCGGCGGGACCAGCGCCCGATCGGAAATGACACGGCGGAAGTCCGGCTGTTCGGTGTCCTGCGCGACGAAATGCTCCGCCTCCCGTATTTCCTGGAGTACTATCGCAAGCTCGGCGTAACGCGCTTCTTCCTCATCAGCAACATGTCGCGCGACGGTTCCGAGGAATACCTGCTCCAGCAGCCCGACTGTCACGTCTTCTTCACGGCCGCGTCGTATGGAAAGAGCCGGGCCGGTGTGACGTGGCTGAACTCACTTCTGGATGTCTATGGATTGTCCCACTGGATTGTCCTCGCCGACATTGACGAGTTGCTCGTCTACCCGAACTGCGAGCACGCGGATCTGCCGCGGTTCTGCGACTGGCTGGGTAGGTCGGGTCACGAGGCGATATATGCGTTGCTGCTCGACATGTACAGCAAGCGGCCCATCCGCGATCTGCGCTACGAACAGGGCGAGGACTTCAGGCGGACCTGCCAGTACCACGACGGCACCTACTTCCTCGTTCGCCGGTACGGCTTCCCGAATCCGGCTTCCGCCTTCCCGCCGTTTGAGCACATCGGTGGCCCGCGCCTGCGTCTCTGCTTCGAAGAGCAGCACACACCGACCGTCTGGCCGCGCTTGAAGCCGAAGCTGGAGCGTCGTGCCCTCAGCGTCGCTCATCAGCTTGGACTATTCAAGGAACGGCGACCTCCAACTGTCGCCACCCAGGCCTTCAAGGTGCCGCTCGTCAAGTGGCGGCAGGGAAATGCCTTCATCAACAGCCACCGGCTCAACCCCGTGAAGCTCGCCCCCGTGACCGGTGCGCTGCTGCATTTCAAGTACTTCCAAGACTTCAGCAGGAAAATCGAGGACGCTCTGCAGAACGGGGAACATTATGGTGGCTCCGTCGAGTACAGCCGCTATGCCGAGCTTCTCGAGAAGAATCCAACCCTTTCGCTCGCGGATGCAGACAGCGTCGAGTATTCCTCCAGCCAAGGCTTGGTCGACCGCGGTCTGCTCCGGACCGTCCACGAGTGGACGGCGGAGAACTCGATGGTGCCAGCCTAGTTGCGCAGTCCCGGATTGTCGTGGTCGGTCTCTCGTGAGCAGAAGGACGCTCGATGGCAATAGAAAACATTCAGGCGCGTCGATTGGCGCGCTTCATCGTGCAGACATCTCGGTACGACCCATGCTTGCACAAACAAAATCATTCTTCGAACTGATCGCCGATGACGCCAGGGCGTTTGGTCGGGAGCGCCTCTCGGTCGCTTTCTGTCTTATGGCCCTGTTAGGCCTGAATAAGTTTTCTGCCGTTTTCCTATATCGCGTCCAAGCGCTATTCTTCGGTGGGCGGTTTCCGCTCTCCACACTGGCGAAGCTAGCCGGGAGATGGAACTCCATATGCAACGGCTGCGATTTTTCAGCGTACGCTATAGTTGGCCAGGGGCTGCATATACCTCACTCGATCGGCATCGTGGCTGGAGCTATAACTGCAGGATTCAACCTCACTATACTACAAAATGCCAACCTAGCCTTAGAGCCTGTCCGAGAAGTTTATGAGCGGCCAAGCGCCTTGCCATCAGCTTGA
>NZ_JCACHA010000580.1:0-19171 GCF_059503625.1 Skermanella sp. | reverse complement strand
AACGGCAACAACGTTCTTGACGGCGGCAACGGCAACGACCTGATCCGGGGTATCGACGGCGACGACGTCCTGAACGGCAAGGGCGGCAACGACACGCTGATCGGCGACCGTGGCAGCGACCGCAGCAACGGCGGCCATGGTCATGACCGCATCGTCTGGAACAACGGCGACGGCTCCGATTTCAACGACGGCGGCAGCGGCCACGACGTGCAGGAAGTCAACGGCGGCGACGGCGACGAAAAGTTCGCGCTCAAGGCCGGCGGCCACGACTTCCTGTTCGACCGCGTCAGCCCCTTCCCCTTCACCCTGAACGACCAGAACATCGAGAAGCTCGAGCTGAACGGCAACGGCGGCAAGGACATCTTCAAGATCCACAGCCTTGCCGGTACGGACCTGACGGAAGTCTGGTTCAACGGCGGCAAGGGGCACGACGAACTCGACGGCAGCGCCACCGAAGTCAAGATCAAGGCCTGGGGCGGCGACGGCAGCGACAAGCTGTTCGGCGGCTCCGCGGCGGACGAACTGAACGGCGACCACGGCGACGACCTGCTGGTCGGCAACAAGGGTGACGACAAGCACAACGGCGGCTCCGGCCACGATACCATCGTGTGGAACAACGGCGACGGTTCAGACACCAACAACGGCGGAGCCGGAACCGATACCCAGGTGGTCAACGGCGCCAATCAGGCGGGTGACGAGTTCGTCGTGAAGGCCGGCGGCAACGACTTCCTGTTCGACCGCGTCAACCTCGGCAAGTTCACCCTGAACGACAAGAACATCGAGAAGCTGGTGGTCAACGGCGGCGGCGGCGACGACAAGTTCACCGTCAAGGACCTCTCGGGCACCGACCTGCACAAGATCGTCTTCAACGGCGGCGACGGCAAGGACGTGCTCGACGGTTCCAAGACCCATGTCGACATCGAAGCCTACGGCGACAAGGGCAAGGACATCCTGGTCGGCGGTTCGGGCGACGACAAGCTGTACGGCGGCGACGGCGACGACGTGCTCACCGGCGGCAAGGGCCACGACATCCTGAAGGGCGGCGCCGGGCATGACGTCCTGACCGGCGGCCTGGGGGCAGACACCTTCTACAAGGGCGCCGGCGACATCATCACCGACTTCCAGCACGGCATCGACACGGTATTCATCGTCTGACGCCGCGCGGACGCGCCGGTTTCCCGGCGGGAGGCACAGCCTTCCGCCGGGGCTTTTCGCATAGCCTTACCGTTTGATCTCCCTCCACCGGGAACGATTGATCATGTCGAACGACCGGCCCCTGGCCGCGGCGCTGGCACGGTGCCGCCAGCCTCTCCTCTGGATCGCGGCTTTCAGCCTGCTGATCAACATCCTGATGCTGACCTCCTCGCTCTATATGATGCAGGTCTTCGACAGGGTGTTGGCGTCGGGCAGTCTCGCCACGCTGGCGTTCCTGACGCTGGCCGCAGGCGGCGCGCTGGCGCTGATGTCGGCGCTGGACTTCGTCCGCTCGCGCATGCTCGGCCAGCTCGGCGAATGGCTGGACCGGCGGCTGTCGGCGCCTGCGCTGGAGCGCTCGCTCGACGGCGTGCTGGCCGGGCGCGGCGACCGGATGGACGCGCTCCGCGACCTGGACAGCCTGCGCGGGTTCTTCGGCGGCGGCATCACCTTCCTGTTCGACGCCCCGTGGGTCCCGGTCTATCTGGCGGTGATCTACCTGCTGCACCCGGTCCTGGGCCACATGGCGGCCGGCGCCGCAATCGTGCTGTTCGCGCTGGCCCTGGTCAACAGCCACGTCACGGCCAAGCCTCTGGCCGCCGCCGGGATGGCGAACCGCCGGGCGATGCGGACCGCCGACTCGGCTCTCCGCAATGCCGAGGCGGTCGAGGCGATGGACCTGATGCCGGGACTGATCCGCCGCTGGGAAATGGATCACGAAGTCCAGCTGACATATCAGGCGACCGTCATGACCAGAGGCGCCGTGCTGGTCAACGCCACCAAGTTCCTGCGCCAGATGGTCCAGATCGCGATCCTAGGGCTGGGCGCGTGGCTGGTCGTTCGCCACGAAATCACCGGCGGCACCATGATCGCCGGCTCGATCCTGCTGGGCCGGGCGCTCCAGCCGGTCGAACTGGCGGTCGGCGGCTGGAAGCAGGTCTCCAACGCCCGCGCCGCCCGCCAGCGGCTGAATGAGTTCTTCAACCGTCCGGCACGCCGGCCGGCGGGACTGCCGCTGCCCGCCCCCAAGGGCCACCTGACGGTCGAGAACTTGGTCTTCCGGATGCCCGACGGGCAGAAGCCCATCCTGGCCGGGATAACGTTCGAGGTCCCGCCGGGCGAAGCCCTCGCCGTGATCGGCCACTCCGCCGCCGGCAAATCGACGCTGGCCCGCATGCTGGTAGGCCTGCACCCCCCGACCGCCGGCACCGTCCGGCTCGACGGGGCGGAGATCTTCTCCTGGAGGCGCGACGACATCGGCCGGCACCTTGGCTACCTGCCGCAGGACGTCGAGCTTTTCGCCGGCACGATCGCCGACAACATCGCCCGGCTCCGCACCCCCGACCCGGAAGCCGTAGTGACCGCCGCCCGGCTGGCCGACTGCCACGACATGATCCTGCGCCTGCCCAGCGGCTACGACACCGAGATCGGCGAAGGCGGGGCCATGCTGTCCAGCGGACAGCGGCAGCGGATCGGGCTGGCCCGCGCCCTCTATGGACAGCCCAGGCTGGTCGTGCTGGACGAACCGAACTCCGCCCTGGACGTGGAGGGCGACGAAGCGCTCAACCGGGCCATCGCCGCCATCAAGCAGGCCGGCGCGACCGTCGTGATCGTCGGCCACCGGCCCAGCACCCTGGCCCAAGCCGACCGCGTCCTGATGCTGCGCGAAGGCCGCCTGCACATGTTCGGCCCGCGCGCCGACGTGATCGAGCGCCTGACCCGCCATCAGGTCCAGGCCGTCCCCGCCAAGAACCAGCCCGTGCCCCAATCCGCCGTGCCGCAAACGGCATCGTGAGGAAGCTGTCATGACATCGCTCGCTTATGCATCTCCCGCCGCCCCGTCCACCGCCGCCGCCCTCGCCGACAAGCCGCCGGTCGCGCGCACGCTGGCAGCCGGCATCTTCATGGCAGTCGCCGGATTCGGCGGTTTCGGCACCTGGGCGGTGCTGGCGCCGCTGTCGAGCGCCGCCGTGGCGCCCGGCGTCGTCACCGCCGACACCAACCGCAAGACGGTGCAGCACCTGGACGGCGGCGTCATCGCCGAGATCCTGGTGCGCGACGGCGACCATGTGGAAGCGGGACAGGTGCTGATGCGGCTGGACGACCTGGAGACCCGCTCCGTCGTGACCCTGCTGGAAGGCCAGCGCCGCGCCTATTCCGCCCAGGAAGCGAGACTGCTTGCCGAGCAGCGCCACGCGGATCGCCTGATCTTTCCGCCCGCCCTGGCCGTACTCCGCACCGACCCTGAAATGGACGAGATCCTGACCGGCCAGGAACGCATCTTCGACAGCCGCCGCGCTTCCCTCCACGGCCGCATCACCGTCACGCGCCAGCGCATCGCGCAGTACGACGCCCAGATCGGCGCGCTCAACGCGCAACTGGCATCGGGACGCGGCCAGTCGGCCCTGATCCGCGAGGAACTGGTCGGAGTCCAGGAGTTGGCCGACAAGGGCCTGGAACGCAAGCCGCGCCTGCTGGCGCTGAAGCGTCAGGCCGTCGATCTGGAAGGCGAACAGGGCGAATACGCCAACCGCATCGCCCAGGCGCGCGAAGCGATCGCCGAAGCGGAGCTGGAGATCATCCGCATGGAAGCGGACGACCAGCGCGAAGTCGCGACCGAACTGCGCGAAGTGCAGATGCGGCTGGCCGAAGTGCGCGAGAAGCTGGCCTCCGCCCAGGTCCGCCAGGGCCGCCGCGACGTCGCGGCGCCGGAAGCCGGCACCGTCGTCCGCCTGCGCTATTTCTCCCCCGGCGCCGTCGTCCCCCCCGGCGGCGCGATCCTCGATCTCGTGCCCCGGGACGACCGGCTGGTGATCGAGGCGAAGGTGCGTCCGACCGATATCGACGTCGTCCATGCCGGGCTGCCGGCGAAGGTGATCTTCAGCGCCTTCAAGATGCGCACCACGCCGCAACTGGAAGGCACGGTCTCGCTGGTCTCGGCCGACGCGATGACGGAGGAACGGACCGGCGTCACATATTACACTGCCCGGATCGCCGTCGATGCGAAGGAACTCGCCAAGCTGGGCACCCGCCAGCTCCAGCCCGGCATGCCGGCGGAAACCATGATCGTGACCGGCGAGCGCACCATGATGGAATACCTGCTGCAACCCATCAGCGACACCTTCCGCGCCGCGTTCAGGGAGGAGTAGCACCAGGGACCGAACAGGCGACCGGTGAAGACACCCCTGCCGTAGCCTGCCGTAGGTCCGGCCTCTTCAGCCCGACATTTCTGCCGGAAGTTACCGGTCGATCTTCAATGCCGCCGGCTCCCGCTCAGAAGACGCCACAACTCGTCGGCGGCGTGGTTGCGGCGATCGAAGGCCCTGAAAAGCCTGATCTCGATGGGAATGTCGAACTGCTCCGGTCCCGCGCGGACCAGACGCGCGCGTGTCAGGTCTTCCGCGGCCAGCGTCAGGGGAAGCCAGGCGACGCCGTGCCCTTCGCGGGCCATGGTCAGCAGCGTTGCGGCGAGATGGGAGGTAAAGACGGTCTCCAGGCCGGCGATCCCGTCCCTGCCGCCTCGATGTGCAGCCAAGATCCTGCCAAGCCCGGAAGCCTGGCTGTAGGCGAGCAACCTCGTCTGTCTTCCTCCAATGCCTGGAAGCGGCCAGACCGGGCGGTTCTCCGCGTCCGGCGCGCAGACCGGAACCAGCACGTCGTCGCCCACATGGACGCTCTGGAACCGGGAGGGCTCGAAGCGCGTCGGTGCGTCCGCATGAAAGTGGCACAACAGGAAATGCACCTCGCCGCCGAGCATGATCTCCTCGCAGGCTTCCATGCTGTCCGAGATCAGGTTGAGGGTGCCGAGAGCCTCGAAACGCATGTGCCCGCGTATCCAGGCGGGAAAGAACGTAAATGACAGAGCGTGCGTCGCGGCGATCGACAGCGTCGTTCCCCCGTGCTCGCCCATGGCCCTGGTGTCGCGGCGCGCCCGATGCAGGTTGCGCATCAGATCGTCGGCCAGCGGCAGGAAATGGCTGCCGGCCGGCGTCAGGGTGGCTCCCTGGGCGCCGCGCACGAAGAGCGCTGCGCCGATCCAATCCTCCAGGGCGCGGATGCGACGGCTGAAAGCCGGTTGCGACACGTTGCGCGCGTCCGCCGCGCGCGAGAAATTCTTCTGCTCCGCCAGCGCCAGGAAGTCCTTGAGCCAGTCCAGATCCATGGCGATACCGATCCTGCATAAGGCGAACCGATCTTGGCATTGGCCAATCGGCGGCGTCCAGAAGTAGTTGATAGTCAAGCTCCCGCATGGGGAGTCCCTTGTTCCGCCGCCCACGCGCAGACAACAGGAGGAACTCCGCCATGAGGGTCTGGCACGTCTTATCCTGGGGAGACCATCCATGCGTATCGTCGACGTCCGTGAGATCACCAAGCCGATCGCTTCGCCGATCCGCAACGCCTATATCGACTTCTCGAAAATGACCGCGAGCCTGGTGGCGGTGGTCACCGACGTCGTCCGCGACGGGCGGCGCGTGGTCGGCTACGGTTTCAACTCGAACGGCCGCTACGGCCAGGGCGGCCTGATCCGTGAACGCTTCCGCGGCCGGATCCTCGAGGCGGCTCCGGAGAGCCTGCTCGACGACAGCGGCGACAACCTCGATCCGCACAGGATCTGGGCCGCGATGATGACGAACGAGAAGCCCGGGGGTCACGGCGAGCGTTCGGTGGCGGTCGGCACCCTCGACATGGCCATCTGGGATGCCACGGCAAAGATCGCGGGCAAGCCGCTCTTCCGCCTGCTGGCCGAACGCAAGGGCCGCGAGGCGGACCCGAGGGTCTTCGTGTACGCGGCCGGCGGCTACTACTATCCCGGCAAGGACGACACCGCTCTCCGGGCCGAAATGCGCAGCTATCTCGACCGCGGCTATAACGTCGTGAAGATGAAGATCGGCGGCGCCTCCATCGACGAGGACCAGCGCCGTATCGAGGCGGTACTCGCCGAAATCGGTTCGCAGGCGCAACTCGCGGTCGACGCGAACGGGCGGTTCGATCTTGAGACCGGCATCGCCTACGCCAAGATGCTGCGCAACTATCCCCTGTTCTGGTACGAAGAGGTCGGCGACCCGCTGGACTACGCTCTCCAGGCCGCCCTGTCCGAGTTCTATCCCGGCCCGATGGCGACCGGCGAGAACCTGTTCTCGCACCAGGATGCGCGCAACCTCCTGCGCTACGGCGGGATGCGGCCCGACCGGGATTTCCTGCAGTTCGACTGCGCCCTGTCCTACGGCCTGGTCGAATACCTGCGCACCCTTGACGTTCTGGATCAGTTCGGCTGGTCGCCGTCGCGCTGCATCCCGCACGGCGGACACCAGATGTCGCTCAACATCGCCGCCGGCCTCGGGCTCGGCGGCAACGAGAGCTACCCGGACCTTTTCCAGCCCTATGGCGGCTTCCCGGACGGTGTGCGTGTCCAGGACGGGCACATCGTCATGCCCGAATTGCCCGGCATCGGCTTCGAGGGCAAGTCCGACCTTATCAAGGTCATGCGCGAACTGGCGGAGTGATAGTCGGAGCAACGGTTCCCGCACCGAAGAATGACGCCGTGCACCCTCACCCCCGCACGAAGCGCCTCAGCACGTCGCAGAACTCCGCCGTGGCGGTGAAGGTCGGCAGGTGACCCTTTCCTTCAAAGCAGTAGAGCGACGCTCCCGGTATCCGGCCCGCCATCTCGCGGGCGGCGGCGAAGGGCACGTCCCGGTCGTCGCCGCCATGGGCCAGCAGCGTCGGGACGGCGACTCGCTCCAGCAGCCCGGTGACATCGTTCCTGGGATCGAAGGGGAAGAAGCGCCTGATGGTATCCTCATGCAGGTTGAGGCACTGATCGATGAACTGCTTGCGCAACTCCTCCGTCCCCGGCTCGGAGAAGATCGTCGGCGCGAAGGCTTCGACGGCGCGGCGCAGGTCGCCGGCTTCCAGCGCCGCCGTCAGGCCGCCGGCCTCCGCCCCTTCCGGGACCTTCGTCCCCAGACCGACGGTCTGGCGCCAATAGGCCCCGACCAGGACCATCCTGCTGAGAAGCTCCGGCTGAAGCACGGCAAGCCGGATCAGCAGCAGAACGCCCCGGGAAATACCGACGCCGACGACCGGTCCGCCGGCTCCGGCCTCCGCCAGCACCGCGCGGACGTCCTCGGTGTGGTCGTGCATGTCGTAGCCGGGCGCCAGCGGGTCCGATGCGCCGGTGCCGCGCGGGTCGATCGTAATGATCCGGAACTCCTGGCACAGTTCCTCGATCAGCGGCTGGAACACCGGCAGGCCGTAGACGAAGGGATGGATGAAGACCAGCGTCGTCGATCCCGCCCCGTGCTCGTAATAGGCGACCCGTCCGCCGGCCCGCGTTATGCTGAGCGGGCGGTGAAGCCGGTTGGCGATCGCGGGGCGGCGATGTTCGTCCTCTTCCAAACCGAGCGCCTGCACGTAAGCCCCGTTGGCTCCCGCCAGATCTCCGCGCAGGCTCAGCAGGTCGCCCAGCAGGGTCAAAGCTTCGATACGGCATCGCTCGTCCGGATCTCCGGTCTTCTCGGCGGCGGCAAGGCCGCGTTCGGCCAAGGCTATCGCCTGGGCCAGCCCGTAGCGCGACTTCGCCTTGGCCGCCGCCTGAATCAGGTAGCGGGCGGCCTTGTCCCACTGCTCCCCCGCCTCGCTATGGTCCGCCAGCGCATCGACGACAGCCGCAAGGCCGTTGGGCCACAGGCTTTCCATCGCGGCGGCGACAGCCGCATGCAGCGCGACGCGGCGGGGCCGGGGCAGGCTTCCATAGGCGACCTGACGGGTCAGCTCGTGCTTGAACCTGTATTCGGCGGAGGGGAGGAAACGCGTCTGGTACAGGAACTCGGCGTCGTTCAGTACCGCCAGCGCATCCCGGACGGCATCGTCGCCGTAGCGGCAGACCGCCAGCAGCGGATCGAGGGGGACCGTCCGGCCCAGCACGGACGCCGTCTGGAGCACCTGCTTCTCCAGCGACCCCAGCAGGCCGATCCGGGCCGCGATCACGTCCTGGACCGTGGCGGGCATGCCGAGGTCATCGGCATCCCCGACCGCGCGGTAGGCGCCGGGCCGTCCCTCCAGCCGTCCGGTTTCCACCAGAGCCCTTGTCATTTCCTCAAGAAACAGGGGATTGCCCTCGGCACGCCGGATCAGGCCGCGCTTGACCGGGTCCAGGTCCTCGCCCGGACCCAGCAGGCGGCTGAGCAGGGCGTCGGCATGATCGTCCGTCAGGGGGGCCAGATGGCACAGCGTGTAGCAGCTGTGCGCCGTCCAGGCATCGCGGAAACCGGGCCGGTACGTCACCAGCAGAAGGATCGCGGCGGGCGGCAGTATCCGAACCAGCCCATCGATGACAGCGATGCTTTCCTCGTCGGCCCAGTGCAGGTCGTCCATGACGATCACGACAGGTCCGCGCCGCGCCTGGGCGGTCAGCAGCGCCAGGACGCCGTCGATGATCGAACGCTGGCGCTGGGAAGCCCCCATCCGCGTCCAGTCCGGATTCTCGACGGGCAGGTCGAGCAGCCAGGACAGGGCGGGAACGGCCGGGAGAAGATCGAGCGGTTCCACCATCTCCCGCAGCCGGGCCGCCACGGCCTCCGGTTCGGCCGTATCCGCGATGCCCAGCCAGCCGCGCAGCAGCCTGCGGACCGGCAGGAAAGCGCCGGTTTCGTGCGGGGCGCTGTCGGCAAGCAGCAGGGTCCAGCCGGCGTCCGGCAGCGCCTGGGCGAAGTGATGCGTCAGCCTGGACTTGCCGATCCCGGCGTCCCCCACGATGGACACGATCCGGCCCTGCCCGGCGCCGGCCTTCCGGCGGGCTTCCTCAAGGGTGACGAGTTCGGCCGCCCGTCCGATGAAGGCGTCGAGCCCGCGCGCCGCCGTCAGGTCCCAGCGGGTACGGGCACGGGTAGCGCCCAGCAAGTTCCGCAAGGCCGCCGGTCCTGCGGCGTGATCCGGCGCGAAGTCGCGCGGATCGGCGAAGCGGAAATAGCCCGCCGTCCGGCCGAAGACGGCCGATGTCACCGCCACGACCCCGGCGGGGAGCAGGTGCACCAGCCGCGCGGCGGTCTGGATGGCGGGCCCGATGGTTTCCATCCCGCCTGCCGCCGTCTCCCGCACCAGGACCTCGCCCGAATCCAGGCAGGCCGACAGGCAAAGCTCGCCCCCGCTGCCGGACGCCAGGGCGGCCCGCATGGCGAGCGCCGCCCGGCAAGCCTGGACGGCGTGGTCCTCCAGGGTCCGCCCGACGCCGAACAGCACGACGGCCGAAGTCCCCAGCGCGGCCTCCAGGGTGCCGCCGAAGCTTTCGACCAGCGGCCGGAGCGCCGTCAGGAAATCCGCCTGCCTCGACAGTTCCTCCGGGTCGGCGCCGTCATCCGCGATCCGGTGAACGCAGGCGGCAAGCACCGTCGCGACCTTCCGCTCAGCTCCGGCCAATCCCGAAACCGCGGCTGGAACCGCCGGTTGAACCGGCACCGGCGCCTGCGCCGATCCCGGCGCCGGCTCCACCGCGGCGGGTGCGGCGGCCGTCTTCCGCCGCAGGTCCTGCCACGCCGCCACCAGCGGCTCGGCCGGTGCGGCATGGTCGCGAAGCTGGCGCAGGGAAACGGCATACTGCTCCTCGGCCGCGTCCCGCCGGCCGCTCTCGGCGAGCAGACGCAGCAGCAGCGAATGCCTGCCCGCGTCGTCCGGATCGAGGGCGACGGCGCTGCGGGCGAACGGCAGTGCCGCGTCGGAGTCGCCGGCATGACGCTCGACCAGGGCCGACAGGATCTGGCGGTGGAGGGCCCGCGCCTCTTCCCGGACGGCTATCCGCCAGACTTCGAAGTCCGGGCAGGCGGAAAGCTCGAGTCCTTCCAGGAAATCGCCCCGGAACTCGGCTTGCAGTTCAATCAGCGTGGCGGTGCCGACACCCTCGATCCCGCCGCCGATCCGCGTCCTGACGGCAGCCAGATCGATATGCGAACCGGCGGGATCGAACGATACGAGGTCGCGGGTCGCCAGTATCCGGGCCCGGTCGGGCTCGTTGACGATCGGCCGCAGCTTGCTCAGGCTCCAGCGCAAGGCTCCCTTCGGATCGTCCGGAGCGTCCCACAGCAGCGCGCAGAGCCGCTCACGCCGCAATGGGCGGTTCGCCAGCGCAAGATAGGCCAGCAATCCGCGCGTCTTCCGGGAGGGGGGCAGTTCAAGCCGCTCCCCGTCGCGCGATATCTCCATTTCGCCCAGGAGTCGGATGCCGAGCATCGATTCCTCCGGAAGGAGTTTGCAGGATTCGACGCGGGGCGGCTTTCTCAGAAATGACTCAGGCGAAGTAGCCGGCACGGAAATGACCGGCACCTGTGCAGCCCTTCACACCGCTTCCAACGGCGAGGCTTGAAAATACCACTGTGGCTCAAACGACCGCATACACGATTACTGGGTAAATCAACGACCATCCCGACAGGTCGATGGACTCGTCCAATCTTAGGTCAACCCGATCTTCGGCTTCGAGGACCGGGCAGCCAGGAGAGCCTTGATGGCAGCGTTATCGCATCCGAGCAAAGTGCAGTTTCTCGCACGCGCATCCTTCTTTGAAAACTTCGCCCCGGTGGAACGGGAGTCCATCGCCGCCCGGCTTAACTCGCGCCGCTTCAAGGACGGCGAAGTGATCTTCATGCGGGGGGATCCGGGATCGACGCTGATGATCGTGGTCGAGGGCCGGGTAAGGATCGGCGTCAATACGGCGGAAGGGCGGGAGATGCTGCTGACCATCATGGAACCCGGCCAGATCTTCGGCGAGATGAGCCTGCTGGACGGCCAGTCGCGCAGCGCCGACGCGACGGCGATGGGGGACACGCTGGTCCTGACGCTGGAGCGCTCCGATTTTACGGCCACGCTGCGCCAGTTCCCGGAGGCGGCGCTGCGCCTTTGCGCGATGCTGTCGGAAAAGCTGCGGCGATCGACCGATCAGGTCGAAGGCGTCACGCTGCACCCCGTCAACGTCAGGCTGGCGCGGCTGCTGCTGACGATAGCGGCCCAGGCCTCGAAACAGTCGCCGAAGCCCATCGCCGGAATCGGCACTCCCCGGCTCAAGGGCAACCCGACTCAGCGCGACCTGGGCCAATTGATCGGCGCCAGCCGGCAGAAGGTGAATTTTCATCTGGGACAGTGGCAGGCGGAAGGCATCATCGCACGCGACGGCAACGCCTTCGCCATACAGAACTGGAAAGCCCTTCAGGCCATCGCCAACAGCGACGCGGAGTGAAGGTTCACACGCGGCTTACCGCGACTCGAAGCGCCAGGAAAAGCCCGGTGGCGGCGGAGGCGGACGGTAGTAGCGGGAGCGCTCTTCATAGTACCGGTCCGGCATCGCGAAGCGGTCGCGCCGCCATTCCTGCTGGCGCCGGGCCTCGCGGTGGCGGCCGATCACCTCACCCAACTGGATGCAGGCACGGCGGTCGCCGTAGTTGCAGGCTCGTTTGAGCCCATCGGCCTGATAATGCCTGCCGCCCCTGTCCCATCCCCGATTCCTGTCCCAATCGGCGGCTGCCGGAAGGACGGACATCAAGAGAAGGGAAGCGGAAGCGATCAGTAGCCGGACACGCATGGCGACACCTAGCGGATTGTTCATCTGCAAGTATCAACAAAAAAGCGGCCCGATTATTCCGGCGGCCGTTCCAGGGACCATCCTTATCTTTAGGTATGGTCCCGGAACAAATCACCGGTTCGGATCAAGCCGTCAGAGGCCGGTGGAGGCCGTCTTCGAGCCGCTCTCGACGCGCAGCTTGTCGCCGTCGCGGGTCAGGACGAGACTGGCGGCCGGCGCGCCGGCATCGCCGCTCAGCTCGATCGTGGCGGACTGGCCGGCGGCCAGATCGTGCGTGAAGCGCAGGGCCGGAGCGGCTTCGGTGGCGGAGACGGTCGTGACGACTTCGAACTTGTCTTCGGCGTTCGTGAAGAAGACCACGGCGGAACCGTCACGCAAGGCTACGGTCCGGGCCTGCTGGGCGCTCACGACGTCGGCGGCGGAAGCGATCGAAGGAACGAGGAGAGCGGCAACGGTGGCAAGGCCGAGAAAGCGACGCATGGGAAGCTCCTTATGGTGCAGTGCAATATACTGCATTCCATATAGGCCCACATGGTTTAAAAAGCATGAAATTTTGCAGTGCAAAAAAGCTATAGGTGGCTTGCGTCAACATGCGCATCCCTTTGGAAGATGCGCTCACCCCGTCGCGTACACGACAGCGGTACCCCTTGAACATGACGGGTATCGACCGGCCCGTGTCTTCGGCCCGGCCGATACCCGTTACATGCCGGTTATTTGCGGTCGCGAGGCGGGTTCAGCATCGGCATCCACATCTGCATCGACATCTTGATCCAGTTCTGGACGAATTCCTGCTGCTGCCGATGCATCTCGGCGGTCCAGGCGCCGCGCATCATGCCGGCGGAAGAATTCGCGGCCGACAGCCACATGCTCATGAAAGGGTTCTTGGCGGTGAAAAGGTTCTGCATGGTGTTCTCTCAATCCCGTTGTTCACAAAGACAACATCCCGCAGTGCAAAACGGCCCTGCGGGATATCCAGTTCATTGGAGTAGGATCGAGGAAGCGGCCGCGAAGACTCTAGGCCGAGGCGGGCAGCCCTGACGCGAGTCCCCCGGAAAGCACCGGAACGCTTTGGCTTTCCCGATGGCGCAGACGCCGCAGGCTCAGCTCGGACCGCAAGCGCCACAGGTTGCTGACGAAGCACATGGTGTCGGACGCCAGACCGAAGGGCGAGCCGACGACCGCGTTATGGGCCGCCCACCCCATCGAGCACAGCACGAAGAACCAGCGCAGCTTGAAGGTATCCTTCTGCCAGCGCCCCAGCGTCGCCATCGCCATGCCGAACGCGGCGCCGGCCGATGCCAGGCCGTTCCAGGTCAGGAACGTCAGCACCGCGATCATCGGGACCGTCGACCAGAACAGGATCGTGGTCGCCCGGCTCCGCTGCTGCGGCAGCGAGGCGGTCGCCTGCACCAGCGTCATGACGCACATGCCCGCACCGCTCCAGGCGCCGAGCAGCCCGTAATGGATGCCGAACATGACGGTGGCGAATGCCTGAACGGCGAGAATAGCGCGGCGATCCTTGAGGAAACCCCAGGATGAACCGGCAACGACTCCGGCAAGGCCAAAAATTTCGGCGGCGAGCATGGCTTTGAACAGCACTGATGAAGGTGTTGGGGAGAAGACAGGACCGTATATACGCCCCCTAATGATCCGCATCCCGTGCGATCTCCGCCGGGGAGCCATGCAGAAAATGTGGCCCATTAGCCGCAGTTGTCACATCTGCACCACACCCGAGAGAAGGGGTTAGCGGCTGTGAGTACGACAATATGGATTGCCTCGGCAGGAGAGGAGCCGAATCGATGCCGCCGGAAGGCAATGGCTGCGCAAGCAGGGGCGTTTCGCCGGCGGTCGCATAGGCTGGTAAATTTTTCATGAGCGGCAATTCGCCACGTTAACGGCGTTCTTCCGGCGACCGTAACCGGTAGCTGTAATTTGACCTAGATCAAACCATCCCGTCATAGACCGGAGGATGTGGATATTAAGCATTTAGGTATAACGGGCTTTCCCCGATCATAGGCCCGATCCCGTCGAATTTATTCGCAATTTCAATGAATTAAACTGGCGTGGAAATAATGGGTGAGGGCACCCAGTTTATCGGAATGGGTAAGTATTCATTAACCTAAACAGCCGTATCGAAGTGTTAACAGATCTCGCTGTGGATGGAACAAGCGCACCATGAACAACGATCACGATGCCGGCCCGGATGAAAGCTCCTTTGTGATCGGACAGGCTCTGTCCGGACGCCACCTGCTCGACAGCCCGATGGAGACCTCCTCCTATCAGGGTACGGCCCGCTACAACGGCGGCGAGTCCCAGGGTTACTCTCCCCGTCCCCTGCCGCGTCCGCCGATGCGCCGGATGGACCATCGCGGCACGCCGGACCGTATCGCCACCCCCGAGCGTCCGCAGGCGCAGCCTCAGACGCCCCCCGCCATCGACCGCCGCTCGGCCACCGCCCCGCTCGTCCGTCAGGCCCCCGCCGTGGCCGATCTCGACGCCGACGACGATGACGACGATCTCAACTCCAACGGTCTGGTCTCCCGCGCCGGCTGCCCGCGCGGCTGGCTGATCTCCGAGGCCGAACTGGAACGCCGCTTCGCCAAGCTGGGCGCCCGTTTCGAGGACGTCGAAGTCGACACCGAAGCCGACCGCCACGTCATCCCGATCCAGCCCGCCCGCCCCGCCCAGAACGCCTCCTACACCTCCCTGTTCGACCTCCCCCGCCGCGCCCGGAGCCGCTGAAAGCGGCTCCGCCCTTCAAGTCCGGCCTTTCACCTTATCCCTTCAACTCCTCCCCGCCCGACTGCTCGAACGCGTAGGCCGCCCTGTAGATCGTCGCTTCGTCGTAGTGCTTGCCGATCAGCATCGTGCTGGCCGGCAGTCCGTCGATCAGGCCGCAGGGGATGGCCATCGCGGGATGATGGGTGATGTCGAAGGGGGCCGTGTTCGTGATCATTTCGAAGGCCCGCTTGACGATGGACGTTACCGGCGCATCCGCTTCCGGCATCGGGGTCGCCTTCATCGGAGTCGTCGGCATCAGCAGCAGGTCGCAATCGGCCAATGCCGCGTCATAGGCCGCGCGCAGCCGCCGCGCGATGTTGACCGCCTTGCCATAGGGCTGGACGCCCCGCTTATCCAGCACGTAAGTCCCCAGCAGCAGCATCAGCTTGGTCGTTTCCGACAGCTCGTCGGCCCGCTGGCGCCAGGAATGGTGCCGGTCCATCAGGCTCGACACATACAGGTCGGGGCGGCTCAGCCCGTAGCCGTCGCCGTACATCATCGTCTGGGTCAGCCCCAGCACGCCGATCGGCATCCAGATCGCGACACCCTCGCGGTGCATCGGGATCGAGATTTCCTTCACGGTCGCGCCCAGCTTGGCGAAGTGCTCCGCCGAGCGCCGCACCGCCGCGTCCACCGCCTCTTCCGAGTCCGGGTGGCCGAAGCCCTCCTTGACCACGCCGATCTTCATGCCCTTGACGCCGCCCTCCAGCATCTCGGCATAGGGCGCCGTCTTCACGTCGTACTGGCGCGGATCGTAGCCGTCCGGTCCGGCCATCACCTCCAGCATCAGGGCGTTGTCCTTGACCGTCTTGGTCATCGGGCCGGTGTGATCGACGAAGATCTCGATCGGCATGATGCCGGTATAGGGCACCAGCCCGTGAGTCGGCTTCATCCCGTAGATGCCGCAGAAGGAGGCCGGCATCCGGATCGAGCCGCCCTGATCGCCTCCGACCGCCATATCGACCTCGCCCGCCGCCACCAGCGCAGCACTCCCCGACGAGGAACCGCCGGCGGAGTAGCCATGCTTCAGCGGGTTGTGGACCGGGCCGGTGATGTTGGTATGGCTGCCGCCCGACAGGCAGAAGGCCTCGCAATGCGACTTGCCCACGATCGTCGCCCCGGCGTCCAGCAGCCGGGTCACGATGGTCGCATCGATTTCCGGGACATAGCCTTCCAGCGTCGCCGAGCCGTTCATCATCGGCACGCCGGCCAGCATGATGTTGTCCTTCAGCACGACCGTCTTGCCGGACAGCTTGCCCCCCGGAGCGCCCTCGACCGTCGTCTTGACGTACCACGCGTTGTAGGGGTTGTCCTCGACCATCGGACGGTAGCCGGGCGTCCGGGGATACTTGACCTCCGGCAACTCGTCGCGCATCCGGTCGACCTGATTGAACTGCTCGACGCTCGGCCCCATCAGCGCGGCGAACTCCTCGGCCTCGGCCGAAGTGAGCGACAGGCCGATGGTACGGCCGACATCCAGCACCGCTTCACGGGACGGCTTCTTGATGGGCATGAGACCCTTCCTCCTTATTGAAACGATTTACGCAAACTTTCGTCATCCGGGCACCGCTTTCCCCATCGTCCTCCTCGAAACCCCAACCGTCATCCCCGGACTTGATCCGGGGATCTCCCGGCAACGGCTGACATGAGGACATCAACCTGACGTCCGACGATACCCACTCACCTCTCGAGAGGAGATCCCCGGATCAAGTCCGGGGATGACGGTTAGGGGAATGGCGCCATGACAAAAACACCCCATCACCTCACGGCGCCAGATACCGCAGCAGCTCTGGATGGCTGCCGATCTCGCCGGCTCCTCCCTCCAGCACCACCCGGCCCCGCGCCATGACCAGCGCGTGGGTCGCTACCCGCAGCGCGAGGTCCAGGTGCTGCTCGACGATGATCAGCGCCATCGTCTTCGACAGCTCGCCCAGCCGGTCGGCCAGTTCCTCGATCACGCCGATCCAGACGCCTTCGGTCGGCTCGTCCAGGATCAGCAGCCGGGGTTCCCCCAGCAAGGCCCGGCCGACCGCCAGCATCTTGCGCTCGCCGCCGGACAGCGTGCCGGCCTGCTGGTCCAGCCGTGTCCCCAGCTTGGGGAACATCGCCATGACGCGGTCCATCGCATCCGACTTCGGCTTCATCAGCGACCCGACCTTCAGGTTCTCCCGCACCGACAGCTTGGCGAAGACGGCCCCTTCCTGCGGCACATACCCTATCCCCGACCGAATCCGCTGCTCGGTCGGCAGCGCCGTGATCTCCGACTTGCCCAGGAACATCCGCCCCGTGGCCGCCTTCATCTCGCCGGCTATCGTCTTCATCAGCGTCGTCTTGCCGGCGCCGTTGCGGCCCAGCACCGCCAGCCCTCCGGTGGCGGGCACCAGCAGCGACACGTCGAACAGCGCCTGACTGGTGCCGTAGAAGGCCGAGACCTCCTGCACGTCCAGCGCCGAGGGTCCGCGCACGGGCGGGACCGTCCGCCCGACGACGTCAAGTGCGACGGACATAGACCTGCCTCACTTTCTCGCAGTTCTGAATCGTCTCGATCGTGCCGCTGTTCAGCACGGCGCCCTGGTCCAGCACGGTCAGCACGTCGCAGATCTCGCGGATGAAATCCAGGTCGTGCTCGACGATGACGACGGCGCAGCGTCGCCGGATCGGCTCCAGCAGCTCGCCGGTGATCCGGCGTTCCTCTATGCTCATCCCGGCGGTCGGTTCGTCCAGCAGAAGCAGGTCCGGCCCGGTCGCCATCGCCATGGCGATCTCCAGCCATTGCTGCTCGCCGTGCGACAGGCTGCTTGCCACGTCGTCGGCCCGGTGCAGCATACGGAACTGTTCCAGCGCCGCCCAGACCTTTCCGTGCAGCCGCCGGCGCGACGACGACCGCAGCAGCGACCCGATGCCTTCGCGCGCCTGCGTCGCCAGCAGCACGTTATCGTAGACGGTCAGTCCCGGCAGGACGCTGGTGATCTGGAACTTGATCGACATCCCCGCCCTGGACCGCTCCGACGGCGTCGCCCTGGTGATGTCGCCGCCCTTGAAGGTGACGGTGCCGGACGTCGGCAGATGCTCGCCCGCGATGGCCTTCATCAGCGTGCTCTTGCCAGACCCGTTCGGCCCGATCAGCCCATGGAATTCCCCGGCCCGGACCTGCATGTCGACCCCGTCCAGCGCCTTCAGCGCCCCGAAGACCTTATGCACGCCCCGGATCTCCAAAATCGGAGCCGCCGCCGCAGCCGCCATCGCCGCCGTCATGGCGCACCCCCCGTCCCGCTTTCCCGCCGGAACGACCCGATCCGTTCCCGCTCCGGCACGAACAGGCCCAGGATGCCGGTCGGCTTCAGCAGGATCACCAGCAGCATCAGCACGCCCAGGATGACCGGCCAGAAGTCGCGGATGACCGGCTGATCCGCCAGGAACAGGCTGCCGACCTCGATCATGGCGCAGCCGACGATCGCCCCGATCAGCGTCCCGGACCCGCCCAGCAGCGCATACAGGACGATCATGGTCGAAAGGTTGATCCCCAGGATGCGCGGTCCGGCGAACCCCTCGTGATAGGCGTACAGCGCCCCGGCCAGCCCGGCGATCATGCCGGACAGCGAGAACACGATGGCCTTGAACAGCTGCACCCGGTAGCCGAAGAAGGCCAGCCGCCGCTCCTGCTCCCGCATTCCCGCCAGCACCAGCCCGAACTGCGAGCGCACGAAGAACCGGCACCCCAGATAGACGACCGCCAGCAGCGCGAAGGCCAGATAGTAGAACTCCGGCCCCTCGAAGAATTCGACCGGCCCCAGCGACAGCACGGGGATGCCCGACAGCCCGTTGGCGCCGCCGATATAGTACCAGGCCGCCGCCAGCCGTTCCGCCGCATAGGACCCGGTCAGCGTGCCGAGCGACACGAAGATCACCGTCGGCGTCCGTTTGCCCAGCAGCAGGAACATCGCCATCAGCAGCGCCAGCGTCATGCCGACCAGCGCTCCCAGCGGCAGGGTGATCAGCCCCTGCGCCAGATCCATGTCGCGCCCCAGCAGCCCGACGACATAGGCCGACGTCCCGAAGAACAGCGCCTGCCCGAAGCTCATGATCCCGGAATAGCCCCAGTTCAGGTCGAAGCTGAGGGCGACCATGCCCAGGATCATCACCTTGGTCAGGAAGACCACCCAGAAGAACTCCAGGAACAGCGGCATCACCGCCAGCGCCAGGAAAACGGCGATCTCGACCATGAGAAGCCGGGGCAGGCGCGACGGCCGGGAGAACGCCAGCCGCCCCTCTCCCGCTCCAGGCTTGTGAACCACATCCGCCATCTATCGGACTCCGCGATACGTCATCAGGCCGGCCCGCATTCCTTGGGTTCCACGGCGCTGCTCGACTTGGAGATCAGGTCGTAGGTCCCCGCCTTGGCGACCGCGATATACATGTTCATGCGGCAATGGCCGGTGCCGGGTACCATCTCCGCCCCGCCGCCGGGACCTTCCGCGATCCTGGTGGTCTGGAGCGCCTTCGACACCGGCTCCCGGTCCAGGTCGCCGTCCGTGGCGATGACGGCCTGTTCCCACAGCTTGATGCCGCGCCACATGCCGGTAGCGGCGCTGCCGGCGGTCAGGCGATAGGGCGAGCCGGGATACTTCG
>NZ_JCACHA010000579.1:0-19171 GCF_059503625.1 Skermanella sp. | reverse complement strand
GGCCTGGGGCTGGCCTACCCGATCGGCATCATGAACGCCGGTTTCAGTCCGGCGACCTTCGACGCGCTGAACTGGTTCCTGCCGGTCATCATGGGCATCCATGTCGCCTTCAGCTGGAGAAGCTACGAGAAGCTGAAGATCTCGACCGAGCGGGTGTTCCTGCTGGGCGCCGCCGTGGTCGGCAGCTACGGCATCTACCAGTTCTTCTTCCTGGCCCCGTGGGACGCGTTCTGGATGCGCGTCGTCCAGATGGACAGCATCGGCAAGCCGGCTCCCTTTGAGGTCCGCATCTTCGGCACGCTCAACTCGCCCGGCCCCTATGCCGACATGCTGGCGGCATCGCTGCTGGTGGCGCTCGGAGCAGCCGGCCGCCTGCCGTGGCTGGCGGGGATGCCGGCTGTCGTGGCGCTGCTGCTGTCGCTGGTGCGAGCCGCCTGGGTCGGATTCGCCGCCGGCCTGTTCCTGCTGCTCGCCAAGATGGACATGTCGAAGCGCGCCAAACTGGTCGCCGCCGTCGTGCTGACCATCGTGTCGGCATTGCCGCTGCTGTCGATCGAGCAGGTTTCCACCACGGTCACCACCCGGCTCGAAACCATGGTCGGCTCCGAGGCCAAGGAGGACCAGAGCTATAAGGACCGCGTCCACTTCTTCCAGACCTTCATCGTGGACGCGCTGTCCAACCCCTTCGGCATGGGGATCGGGGCCACCGGCGTCGCCACCAAGTTCGCCAACAACGGGCAGATGGGCGAACACGGCGTCGTCGACAGCGGGTTGCTGGAGGTTCCCTTCGTCCTCGGCTGGCTCGGCGGCATTCTCTACATCTCCGGCGTAGCCCTGCTGGTGCGGTCGGCCTTCCAGAGGAAGTGGAGCAAGCACGACGGTTTCGCGACGGTCGCCAATGCCGTGGCGCTGTCCGTCCTGGTCCAGATGATCTTCACCAACACGCTGACCGGCTTCATCGGAACGATGTTCTGGAGCTTCATCGGCTTCGCCATCGCCGCCGAGCGCCACTGGGCCGCCAGGGCCGATCAGGCCGAACAAGTCTCCGGTTCCGCCAGGGGGGTACCTTCCCGATGAGAATGAGCGTCCTGGTTCCTTCCTATAAGCGGCCGCAGGACCTTGCCCGCTGCCTCGCCGGGCTGGCGCGCCAGAAGAGGGCGGCCGATCAGGTCGTCGTCGTGGCGCGGCGGACCGATGCCGAAACCATCGATACCGTCAAGCGCTTCGCCCCGCTGTTCTCTCCCGGCAAAGCGCCCGACATCGTGCTGGTCGACCGGCCCGGCGTGATCCATGCCATGTCTTCCGGCCTGGACCGCGTCACCGGCGAGGTGGTGGCGATCACCGACGACGACGCCATACCCCACGCCGACTGGCTGGAGCGGATCGAGGCGGCTTTTGCCGGCTCCCTGAAGACCGCAGGCGTCGGCGGGCGCGACCTGATCCCCGGCGAGCTGGGCGGTCCGGGCGAACTGCACGAGCGCGTCGGCATCGTCCAGTGGTGGGGCCGCGTCGTCGGCAACCATCATCTGGGGTGCGGCGGTCCACGCAAGGTCCATGTCCTGAAAGGCGTCAACTGCGCCTACCGCACGGCTCTGCTGCGCCAGGTCGGTTTCGGCCGCGGCCTGAAGGGGGCGGGCGCGCAGGTCCATTTCGAACTCGGCATCGGGCTCGACCTGATCGCGCGCGGCTGGTCGCTGGTCTACGATCCGGCCATCCTGGTCGATCACTTCCCCGCTCCCCGGCAGGACTACGACAAGCGCAACAGCTTCAACGCGCGGGCCGTCAGCGATGCCGTCCACAACGAGACGGTCCTGCTGCTCCGGCACCTGACGGCGCCGCG
The DNA here is from genome assembly GCF_059503625.1 of Skermanella sp. Classification (NCBI taxonomy): domain Bacteria; kingdom Pseudomonadati; phylum Pseudomonadota; class Alphaproteobacteria; order Rhodospirillales; family Azospirillaceae; genus Skermanella; species Skermanella sp. The sequence goes on along the minus strand of NZ_JCACHA010000579.1, from coordinate 17,331 downwards.
CCGCGTGGCGATGATGGCGTGGTCGCTGGCCTGCGGGACGCGGGCGGCACCCGGCCTCGTCGGACTGGCGCTGGAAGCGCGCACCAATCCGGGCTTGGCGGCGGACCGCTGGCGCGCCACCCTGCGCGGCAGGATCGAGGGATACCTGAGCTGGCGGAGCCGGCGAAGCGTCGGCGGCCAGCCGGTCGCGGTCGGTTCCTGATGTCCCAGGATAGCCGTTCGACGGGGATGAGCCGCCGGGCCTTCCTCAGGTTCGGCGGCGGTCTCGCCTGCTTCGGGCCCGTCGTGTCCTACGCGTCGCAGCTGGAACCGCAAAGGCGCCTGCGCATCGGCACGGCCTGGCCGCTGCACGGCAACCTGCTCGGCCTGTCGAGCCGGCGGCTGGCGCAAAGGATCCGGTGGCGGACGGGGGGCGCGCTGAGCGTCGAGCTGACGGACACCAGTGCGATGGCGCTGCCGTCGCTCGACGACATCCACACGGCGCCGCTCGACGGATGGCACGCGTCGGCCCACATGTGGCCGGACGCGCCGCCGGTATGGTCGCTGTTCGGCATGCAGATGTTCGGGATGACGGCACGCGAACTGCGGGTATGGCGGAACACGTCGCCGGGCATCAACCTGCGCGACGAACTGGCCCGCAGGGCCGGCTTGGCGGCGTGGTTCACCGGCGACATCGGAGCCGGCGGCGTTCTGGTATGCGACGGCGTCTGGTCCTCCTCGGGGAAGATGGCCTGCGCTCCCGGATCGGCGCCGTTGTGGGAGAATGTCGGGTTCGACGTCGCGACTGCCGAACCCGACCTTGGATTCCATGCCCTGACCAGCGGCAGAGCCGTCGCGGCGGAGGTGCCGCCGCTGCTGGCGGGGCCGGTACGGCGACTGGCCAATGCCGGTCTCGGCTATGCCCGGTTCGGCGGCTTCACGCCCGGTCTGGCGACCGAGCTGCTGATAAAGGCCGAGGTCATGGCCGATCTGCCGGCGGCACAAGCGGCGGCGGTCGGCGAAGCCTGTGCCGAGGAAGCCGGCGTCTTCACCCTGGAAGCGGCACAGGAAGAAGCGTTATGGACGGACGCCCTGGCCCAGGCTGGCTTGCTGGTGGACGTGCCGGCGGAAGCGGTCCGGGAAGCGGAAAAGGCGGCCGGCGATGCCTTGCGCGACATGGCGGGCGACGGACCGTCCGGCATCGTCGTCGATGCTTACCGGAAGATGCGGCGGGACCATGGAGTCACGGCCGCGAGCCATATAGGTCGCAACATCGTATTTATCTAAAAATTTATCGGTGTAGCGCGTTAGCGTCACTTATCGGTGCCAATCAGTTCCCGTACTTTCATCTGAAACCGCAATACTCTGGTGTAGACAGTGAGACCTTTGAGATTGAACTCCGTCATCATGGAAAAGCGCCTCCAGCGGACGCTGGGTCGCTTCAGCTCCGTCAGGCGGCTTCACGGGCTGGTAGCGACGCTTCATCAGATCGCGTCGAACGATCAGGACCACCTTGACCCCAAGGGACAGGCATCTTCCGTGTTCGGCGGCCTGGATGTCGAAAAGATGGCTTACCAGATCAGGACGGACGGGCTTGCGCTGGGACTGAGACTGCCGGAACCCCTGCGCCTCGGCATGGCCCAGTTCGGCACCAGCGCGCCGGTCAAGCCCTGGGGCGCCAAGGAGCCGCTGCCGCTGGAAGCGGTCATGGGCGGCAGGCTGCCGACCGGCGAGCCGGTCGCGGTCGCCGAATCGGCCGGCATCGACGGCTGCCCGGAAGCGGCCAAGGTCATCCGCGATCCCAAGATGCTCCTGCTGGCCAAGCGGGTGCTCGGCTACAACCCGCGCAACATCGACGTTTCGCTGCGCTGGTCGTTCCCGACCCAGCTGTCCCTGACGGAACACTGCAATGTCGATCTGGCGAGCCGCTGGCACTACGACGTGATCGGCAAGAACTCGATGTCGCTGTTCTTCTATATCCTGAAGGGCGACAGCGACCTGGACGGCGCCCATGCGACGATCCTCAAATCGCACCGCAAGAAGAAGATCTCGATGCTGTTCCGGCCCAGCACGACGATCAGCGAATCAGAACTGATCAGCTATTACGGTCCGGGGCAGGTCGTCATCGCGACCGGCGAACCGGGCGACGGCTTCGCCGAGGACCCCAACACCTTCCACCGCGCCATGCAGCCGATCTCCAGCCCGCGTCTGGTGCTGCTGGTGCGGTATACGTGACGGGGGCACCTCGCGCCTCCTCGCGCCCCTGCTGTTTACCCCACCCTATAACCGTCATACCAAGCTTGATCTTGGTATCTCCCTGCGTCGGCGTTCAATAAAGCTTCAACGAAAAGTTTGACGACAACTGCTAAGTCGATCCCAGGAGATGCCAAGATCAAGTCTTGGCATGACGAAAACTTGTTAGTTTTCTTTCAATGCGCGACGAAAGCTCGCGATTTTTCTTCCCCCTTTCCGTCATGCCCGGACTTGATCCGGGCACCTCCTGGCGGAGACGGACGTGAGGACTTCAACCTGAAGTCCGGATGTCACCCGCTCAGCTCCCGAAAGGAGATACCCGGATCAAGTCCGGGTATGACGAAAAAAAGCGGACGGAAAAAGGGGAGGAGGGGGTGAAAGCGGCTGAAAGCCGCTTCTGTGCCGTTCCTGGCCCGGAAATGAGAAAAGGACCGCAGCGTTCCGGCTGCGGCCCTTTCGACGTAGCGGAAAAGACGATCCCCGCTCAGAACACCCCGAGCATCGCGGTGTGCTTGAGGACTTCCTCACCGCCGCGCCAGATCATGTCGAGCGCCACGTAGGTGATGATCAGAAGGCCGACCCAGCCGATCCAGCGATGCTTATGCAGCAGGTGGGCGACCATGTTGGCGGCGACGCCCATCAGCACGACCGACAGCAGCAGGCCGATGATCAGGATGTTCGGATGGTCCTTGGCGGCGCCAGCCACCGCCAGCACGTTGTCGAGCGACATCGACACGTCGGCGACCAGGATCTGCCAGACCGCGGCGCCGAAGGTCTTGGTCTGCCCCGGATTTGCCTGAGCCTGGGCGATCGCCTCGTCCGGCGCAACCTCGTCCTGGCCGTGGGACCGCAGTTCGCGGTACATCTTCCAGCAGACCCACAGCAGCAGCACGCCGCCGGCCAGTGTCAGGCCGATGATGGCGAGCAGCTGGGTCGTGATCAGCGCGAAGAAGATGCGCAGCACGATGGCAGCGCCGATACCCCAGAAAATCACCCTGCGGCGCTGTTCCACCGGAACCCCGGCGGCGGCCATGCCGACCACGATGGCGTTGTCCCCCGCCAGCACCAGGTCGATCGCGATGACCTGACCCAGTGCTATCAGTTGTGGCCATAAATCGAAGTTTTCCATTGTCCCCTTGTGTCCCCGTATCCTGGATCGCGACGCATGTTCATCAATGACATGCGCCGCCGATAGTTCAGATTTGCGCTTGAGCGTCTTGTTGCCGACGATTTTGCCGGGCCTTTAATACCACCGGCACCAATACAAGCAATGCGGCCGTTATGAGCAGACCCAGGGAAAGCGGATGAGTGAAGAACACCGTCGGGTCGCCCTGGCTGATCGCCAGAGCCCGGCGGAACTGCTGTTCGGCCAGCGGACCCAGGATCAGCCCGACCACGCAGGGCGCCACGGGTACGTCGAGCACGCGCATGCCGAAGCCGATCAACCCGATGATCCAGAGGATGATCAGATCCACGACGTTGTTGTTGAGCGTATAGGCGCCGAGTGTCGCGAACACCAGGATACCCGCATAGAGCCAGGGGCGCGGGATGACCAGCAGCTTCACCCAAAGTCCGACCAGCGGCAGGTTGAGCAGCAGCAGCAGGGCATTGCCGATATAGAGGCTGGCGATCATGCCCCAGACGAGATCGGGGTTGTTGTCGAACAGCAGCGGGCCGGGTTGCAGGCCGTATTGCTGGAAGGCAGCCAGCATGATCGCGGCGGTCGCGGAGGTAGGCAGGCCCAGCGAAAGCAGCGGGGCCAGCGTGCCGGCGGCAGACGCGTTGTTGGCGGCTTCGGGACCGGCGACGGCCTCGATGGCGCCGTTGCCGAATTCTTCCGGATGCTTGCTCAGCCGCTTTTCGACCAGATACGACAGGAAGGTCGGGATCTCGCTGCCGCCGGCCGGCAAGGCGCCGATCGGGAAGCCCAGCGCCGTGCCGCGCAGCCACGGCTTCCAGGACCGCTTCCAGTCCTCCTTGCCCATCCACTTCGAACCCTTGAGGGCATAGATCTCTTCCCGTTCGAAGCGGTAGCGGGCGGCGTTGTAAAGCGTCTCGCCGATCGCGAACAGCCCTACCGCGACGATGACGGTGTCGATGCCGTCCAGCAACTCGAGAATGCCGAAGGTCAGGCGTGCCTGACCCGTCTGAAGATCGATGCCGACCAAGCCCAGCGCCAGTCCGAAGAACAGGCTGGCAAGGCCGCGCGACAGCGAGGCGCCCAGCACGGCCGTCACCGTGGTCAGCGCCAGCACCATCAGCGCGAAATACTCGGCCGGGCCGAACAGCAGCGCCAGCTTGACCATCAGCGGAGCGACGAAGGTCAGGGCCAGCGTCGCGATGGTGCCCGCGATGAAGGAGCCGATGGCGGCGGTGGCGAGCGCCTGCGCGCCCCTGCCCTGCCGTGCCATGGCGTGACCGTCGATGGCGGTGACGATGCTGCCGGACTCGCCCGGCGTGTTCAGCAGGATCGCCGTGGTCGAACCGCCGTACATCGCCCCGTAATAGATGCCGGCGAACATGATGAAGGCCGAGACCGGCTCCAGCCCGTAGGTCACCGGCAGCAGCAGCGCCAGGGTCAGCGCCGGACCGATGCCGGGCAGCACGCCGATGGCCGTCCCGATGGTCACGCCGAGCGCCGACCACATCAGGTTGTAGGGTGTCATCGCGACGGCGAAGCCACTGGAGAGAGCGACTAGAGTTTCCATGTATCTGGTACCTTTCCGGCTGGCCGGCTGAGATATCTGGCGCGTTTCTGGACGACGCGTTTCTTGGCGACGCGATTCCGAGTGCCGCGATCGTTATTCGGCCGCTTCGTCAGGCTCGGCCATCAACTCCTCGAAGACGGAGCCGACCGGCAGGTTGAGGTCGAGGCCATAGTTGAAGAGACCGAAGGACGCCGCGGTCAGCGCCAGTCCGAGGATTGCGTCCTTGACGATCCTCCGGCTGCCGAAGGCGCGTGCCACCACCATGAACAGGATGGTGCTGGCCGGTATCCAGCCCAGCGTTTCCAGCAGAAGCATCTGAATTATCAGCCCGGCCGCCACCAGCACGACGGCGGTGCCGTCCAGCTCCAGCCCCTGCGCATGGGCGATATGGCCGGTGACCGCTTCGCGCAGCAATGCCAGGCCGACCAGGATCAGGCCGGCGGAGATCAGGTAGGGGAACAGGGCCGGCCCGACTACGGCATTGGCCGCACCTGGGGCTTGCGAGGTCTCGAAGGCGATGAAGGCTCCCAAGGCAAGCACGGCGGCGCCCAGTCCCGCTTCGCCGATCTTAAGGCTGCGTCCGGTTGTCATCTGTCGTTCTCCCGGTCTTCAGGGGGCGGTCTCTTCAGGGACGGTCTTCAGGGGGCAATTCTCAGGACGGGGCGCGCTATTTCTTCAGCAGGCCCAGCTCGTCGAGCACCGACTTGATGCGCGTCTGCTCGTCCTGGAGGAAGCCGGCGAAGTCCTTGGCGGGCAGGTAGCTGTCGACCCAGCCGCGCTCGGCGGCGATGGCCTTCCATTGCGGGCTGGCGACCATCTTGCCCATGGCCCCGTCCAGCGCCTTCAGGTCGGCCTGCTTGATGTCGCCCGACGCCACGACGGCGCGCCAGTTGACCAGCTCGACATCGACGCCCTGTTCCTTCAGCGTCGGGACCTCGATCCCCGGCAGGCGCTCCGGCGATGAGATGGCGAGCGCCCGCAGCTTGCCTTCCTTGAGCTGGGCCGCGAACTCGTTGTAGCCGCCGGTGACGACGGTGATGTGCCCGCCCATCACGGCGGCCAGCATTTCCCCGCCGGCGCCGCTGGCGATGTAGTTCATCTTGCTGACGTCCCCGCCGACCGCCTTGACGATCAGGGCATAGAGGATGTGGTCCGGGCTGCCGACGGCGAAACCGCCCCACGACACCGATCCAGGGTCCGCCTTGAACTTGGCGACAAGGTCGTCCATCGTCTTGATCGGCGATTCCGCCGAGACGATGATCGGCTGATACTCGCCGGTCAGGCGGGCCAGCGGCGTCACCTGCTCCAGGCTGACCGGCGACTTGTTGATCAGGGTGGCGCCGATCATGCCGAGGCCGGTGATCATCAGGCCGTTGCCGCGCTTCTTGCCCGTCACGAACTGGCTGAGCCCGATGGTTCCTCCCGCGCCGGGGACGTTCACCACCTGGACGCCGGTTGCCAGATTGAGTTCCTGCATGACCTGCTGCATGGCCCGCGCGTGCTGGTCATAGCCGCCGCCGGGATTGGCAGGCGCCATGATCTCGACGCTCTTCAGCTGTGCCAGGGCCGGCGAGGCCGTCATGGCGAATGCGGTCAAAGCCGCCGCCGCGGCAAAGCGGCGGGGCATTTCGAGGGACTTTGCCCACATGGATTGTCTTCCTCCCTGAGGGGGAGCCGCTCTGAAAGCGGCCCCCATCTTGTTCTTCTGTATACCTCGATATCCAGCTTACTTCACGAGACCGAGTTCCGTCAGCGTGGTTTCGATCTGGGCACGTTCTTCCTTCAGGAAACCGGCGAACTGGTCGGCCGGCTGGTACTGGTCGATCCAGCCGCGCTGGGTCAGGATTTCCTGCCACTCGGCGCTCTTCACCATCTTGCCGATCATCTCGTCGAGCTGCTTCTTCTCGGAAGCCTTGATGCCGCTCTGGGCGAAGATCCCGCGCCAGTTGACGAATTCCAGATCGACGCCCTGTTCCTTCAGCGTCGGGGTCTCGACACCGGCCAGGCGTTCCGGCGCGGAGACGGCAAGGGCACGCAGCTTGCCGGTCTGGATCTGCGGCGCGAACTCGTTGTAGCCGCCCATCGCCAGCGTGATATGGCCGCCGAGGATCGACGACATCAGCTCGCCGCCGCCGGCCGTCGCGACGTAGTTGATCTTGGAAGGCTCGATCTTGAGCTGCTTGGCGATCAGCCCTGCGAGGATCTGGTCGCTGCCGCCGGCCGAACCGCCGCCCCACGACACCGAACCGGGATCGGACTTGAACTTCTCGACGAGCTGTTCGAACGAGGTCAGCGGGCTGTCGGTCGGGACGACGATGGCGGTGTACTCGCCGGTCAGGCGGGCCAGCGGGGTCACCTGATCCAGCGTCACGGGCGACTTGTTGGTGACGATGGCGCCGACCATGATCTGGCCGCCGACCAGCATCGACGGGGCGCGCTTCTTGGCGGAGACGAACTGGGCGAGGCCGATGGTGCCGCCGGCGCCCGGAATGTTGGCGACCTGGACGCCGCTGGCGAGATCGAGCTTCTGAAGGACCTGCTGCACGGCGCGGGCGTGCTGGTCCCAGCCGCCGCCGGGGCTGGCCGGGGCGATCAGTTCCAGGCCCTTGACCTGGGCGGGAGCCGGAAGCGCTGTCATCGTGCCCGTGGCCAGCGCAACGGCGGCGAGCATGTAGCGGAAGGAGCCCAGCTTGTTCAGCAGCATGACGTTCGATCCCTGTAAAAGTTTGTTGGTTATGGATGTTCGGCCCGCCGCGCGGACAAGCTTGCCGCCTGACGCGACCCTGTCATGGCCGTGGTGTCCCGAATGCCGGAGAATAGGTCAGAGAGGCTTTTGAAAGGCGCTCATCGGTGGTTCCTCCGGCTCGTTCATTGTCGGACCGGCCCTTGGGCGGTCCCTTGCTTGACAGGGACCTTACCAGCGAAACCTGTCACCATCCTGTCAAAGCCGACAGGGATCGAGATTTCTTATGGCGCTCGTCCTAGGCCGGATCGGGTGGCCGACGCTGCGGCGAAGGAGCGGACTGGGTCTGGACGCCGGAAGCATTTCCGCCCTCCCGTGCTCCGATCACCATCTCCGTCGCCCATTTTACCAGCAGGGAAGTATAGGACTGCTGCCACTGCTCTTCCGACAGCGCGTGGTCGGCTCCCTGGATGACGCGGTAGGTCAGGGAATGGGCATTGTCGAAGGCGGCGCGGTAGTTGGCGATCACCGGATGCGGCACGATGCTGTCGTGCTCGCACTCGACCACCAGGGCGTCGCCCCTGAACGCGTCGCACGCGGCCAGCGCCCTGTTGTGCCCGGGCGTCACGCGCGTCTGGCGGTAGGCAGCCAGCTCCTTCTTGTTGAGCTGCCATTTCGGCAGGTGCCAGTCCTCGTCCCGGTACAGCGCCGGTGCCCGCAAGGCCAGCCATCGCACCGGCCGCAGGCCGCTCAGGATCGTTGCCAGATAGCCGCCATAGCTGCTGCCGACCACCGCGATGGCCGATCTGTCGACGGACGGACGGCTCACCAGCCTGTCGTAGGCGGCGAGCATGTCGCGCAGGTTATCCTCGCGGGTGACCGTTTCATACTGTTCCCCAGTCAGTCCATGGCCGCGCAGGTCGATGGTCAGGCAGACGCAGCCGAGCGCCGCGATCTCCCGCGCCCGGTTCAGGTATTGCTCCTGGGTGCCGCCCCAGCCATGGACGAACAGGACGCCCGGCATGGCGGAAGCGGGCGTGACGAAGGTGCCGGAAATGGTGTCTTCGTCGACTTGGATGCGGACCTGTTCCTCACGCGTCGTCATGGACCCTCCCGGCCATTCCTGTCGATCCTCGCCACGGTGTATTTGGTCAGGGGACCGGCCTTGGGATCATGCCCCTGGAAGTACACGGTGGCGTCCGCAGGCGGTTCGCAGTCCTCCCCATAGGCCTCGAAGCAGGCCGCGTGGACCGCCTTCACGCCGGGTTCCGTCCGGAAGATCTCCAGGGCGGCGACTTCCGCACCAGTGGCGCCGCCGAGACGCCAGGACTGTTCCAGCACGCCGGACCTGCGCAGACCGTCCGGTCCGGTGCCCTGCGCCACGTCGTAGTTCCGCCGCGACAGGATGATGCCGGGAAAGCAGGCTTCCGCCGCCGCGTCGAAATGGCAGGCCTGCACGACGGCGTCATGGACCGCCCGCGGCAGGCCGAGCGTCAGCAGCCGGTCGAACCCGCCGGGCACCGCAACCAGGTCGGTGCCGCCGTATACCTGCTTGCCGTCGTTGTCGCGGGTGAGGCGCTGTGTCCCGTAGTAGGTCGCGACGAGATCGCCGACCCGGACCTGCCCGACGCTGTGGGTCGTCACGTCCCTCAGGTTCTCCTCCACGACCAGACCGTGGGCGGCCAGTTCCGCCGGCTCGATATCGGCCAGCGCCGCTTCCAGTTCCGCCATGCCGGATATCACCGTCTGGCCGTGCCCTCCCCTGGCGCGGACCGCCTTCAGACGCGCCGGACCGCGCTCGAGCAGCCGGGAACAGGCTTGCAGCGCATCCTCGGCGGTGAAGACGGTGTATCCCGGCAGAACGGCGTCCCTGACCATATCGCCGAACTGGGCCGACCAGCCCTGGGGAGCGCTTGCGCCGGGATGGACCAGCGAATGCGAGATCGCCTTGGTCGCCACGAAAGGCCAGGGCACCACGCCGCCGAACAGGTCGTGCTCGCTGCAGATGCCGAGCGACCGGGCATGGTCCAGGCCGGCGATCGTGTCGTCGGGAATGAAGTAGAGGGGACCGGCGTAGTCGGCGCCGGCATCGTACTGCCCGGAGAAGGTGTATCCCCTGAGCATTCCGAGCTTGCGGGAGATCGCGCTGTGCGTGAACGCTTCGTGGCCGCCGCTATCGCCACGGGAAGCATGGCAATATTCGACTGCGACGCCGCCGGACTTCGGGTTCCGTGTCGGGAAATCCACGTCCGCCACCTTCGGGATTGCGGGACTTACAGTGACCGCAACCACGGCCGGGACGCATCGTTCCCCCTATTTCGCGAAATAGCCCTGCATCCGCAGCCGGCTCATCGAGATGTGGTTGCGGCGGACGAAGTGGAGGCTGTTGAGGTCGTTCAGTTCCAGCGCCTCGATCAGGTCGCCGATCTCGCCCCCGAAGGCTTCCACCTCTTCCGCCCAGTTCTTCCGGGACAGCAGTTGCAGCCACATCCGGGATGTCTGGAAGAACAGGCGGTCGCTGATATCCCGCAGGGGCACATTGCCGATCGAGCGGGAAACCTCCTTCTGGACCGCGATGCTGAGCAGCCCGAACTGCTCTATATCGAACTTCTCAATGTCGAACTTCTCGATGTCGAATTTTTCCGTGTCGATCCGCGCATTCGTGCCGGTCCGCTCGCCGAGCGAGCGGCAGCGCTCCGCCAGCTGCCTCATCCGGCCGATCGCATCGCCGTCGCACGGCAGCAGGGTCATTTCACCGCTGATTTCGGCCAGCTTCATGCGCAGGGTATCGATCTCCAGCAAAGCCTGCCGGTCGATCAGGGTGACGATGGTGCCGACGCCGTGACGGCTCTCGACCAGTCCTTCGTATTCCAGCCGCTGAAGGACGCGCCGCATCGGCGTCCGGCTCATGCCGAATTCGCGCGCGAGTTCGGATTCGACGAGCCTGTGGCCGGGCGGGTAGCGCAGCAGGCAGATGCGTTCCCTGATCTCCGCATGGATCGCTTCGAACCGCATCCGGGCTGCGGTCGGAACGGAGCGATTGCCGCGTCTTCTCCGCCGGACGACCGCGTCGTCGATCTGGTCGGCCGGTTCCAAGTCAGTCGGTCGGCATGGATGTCGGATTGGTCATCGCCATCAGGGTCTGCTCGGCGATCGGCCGCAGCGCGCCGTCGGCACCCTGGGTCAGGACGACGTAGCGAGGTGTCCCGGTGCCGGTGACCCGGACGAGCAGGTCTTCCAGGTTCCTGCCGGCGACGTCGGCGGAGGCCAGGATATCCAGGGCGATACGCTGTCCGCCGTGGCTCAGCGTCACGGAATGCGCCGAAACGGTCGTTTCCTGGATCTTCGCGTCCACCAGTCGGCGGGACTGTGCCATCCAGGCCGGCAGCACTCCCTTGAGGGCTGACGGGTCCAGCCGTTCGGCCAGCACCCGGCCAAGGCCGGAGGCCGGAGCCAGATGGTATTCCGGCTCGGGGCTGAGCTTCGCGGTCCGGAGAGGCAGGCAGTCCGAATAATCCTCCCCTCCCGCAAGCTCGGAGAAGTGACGGCGGCGGTCGGGACGCATCGTGGCGGTCAGGAAGCCGAGGCAGTTCCGGATGCGGACATCGCCGTCGGAGAAACTGCCGAACAACTCGGACCGCGGTCTGGTCATTTCATAATCGAAGTTCGTCAGGGCCGTCTGGAACGACGGATCGTGAACCGTCGAACCGCGTTCCGGCTTGCCGAGGCGGATGCCGGAGTGGTCCAGGGCCATGGCGACGCCAAGGACACCGAGCATGAAGCCCAGGGCGGCGGCGAGCGTCCAAAGGGACTCGCGCTTTTCTTCGGTCTGCTGCGAATTGGCCATGCGGATTTTCCTGGATCGGCCCGGCCATGCCCATTGGCGAGGCTAAGCCCTGTTTGTCCTCGGAGCATGCCAAATATTGGTTAATGATTTGATGCGGATTTGTGCGAGCGGCGCCCTGTACGAGCGCGTTCGGGAACTCGCCCACCGCGATAACGCGTCGCCATGGCATTTTCTACTGGTGGCGCTTGGGATTGTCCTGTCGCGTCAATGCTCGACACGCGACCTGATTGGCGCAACCCCCATTCTGAAGCGCCGCAACGCCGTCGATAAGCGCACCATCGGCCTCGTACCGGGTCCGCAGGATCGGGTGGATGCGGCGATGTAGGCTGCGAAAGCCGCGTCCCTGCCCGGACGGGCAGTTGAAACGACGGTGCAGACCGTTCTAAGAAGCCCGGCCCATGATTTCAGGAGGAGACGCGGCATGGATCGCTTCACCGGCGGTTGCCTGTGCGGCAACGTCCGTATCATCGCGACGGGACGCCCGTATCGGGTCGGCCTTTGTCACTGTCTGGATTGCCGCAAGCACCATGGAGCCCTGTTTTACGCTGCCGCGGTGTTTCCTCAGGATGCGGTGACGATCGACGGCGAAACACGGGATTATGCCGGGCGGTTCTTCTGCCCACGCTGCGGCTCGTCCGTCTTCGCCCGCAGCGGGGACGAAATCGAAGTGAACCTGGGATCCCTGGATGCCCCCGGCCAACTGACGCCGACCTACGAGAGCTGGATCGTCCGCCGCGAGTCCTGGTTGCCGCCGTTTCCGCTCAGGAGGCGATACGACCGCGACCGTGATCCTACGAGTCGCTTCGAGGATTAGGCCGCCGCGCGAACGGTTCCGAGGCGATGCCACAACTTTGTCTCAGGCGCGCCGTTCACCATCAACTCTTTGGAAATCAGCCGAGGTCAAAGTGCCGCTCGGACCAAGGAGTTGCCAAATGAACCTCGTTACTTTGAACCCGGCACATGCCAAGACCCGTGCGCCCCGGCGGCATCTGTTCTCGGGCGTGGCTTCCATGCTGGCGCGCCTGATCAAGCTGGATGCGGTATCGCGCGCCGAACGCACCCTCAACCGTCTGCCGGACGAGTTGCTGGCCGACATGGGGATCAAGCGGTACGAGATCGCCGAAGCCGTGCGCTTCGGGCGTGCCGACGATAGCCGCGCGGGTGCCCCGGCGAAGATCATCGCCCTGCGCCGGCCGAACGGCCGCCCGGACGGCGGTCCCGACATGCCGCGCGCCGCCTGAAGCTTCCGCGTCCTTCCGCAAGGTTCGGCGCACCCGTCAGGTTTGCGCCGATAGCTTGGGGATCAGGACGGTGACGGTGGTGCCGGTGGCGCCGGTCACGGTGGAAACCGTGCCGTCGATCTGGCCTGCCAGCGCCTGCACGATGATCGTGCCGATGCCGTCGGAGTGCGCTTGCGTCATGCCCGCCCCGTCGTCGGCCACTTCCAGTTCTATGCCGTCCTCAAGGTCCCGCAGCGAGACCTCGATCCTGCCGCCGCCGCAGTTTCCACCTCCGCCGGCATCGCCGCAGGCGCAGGCCGGGAAAGCGTGCCGGTAGCAGTTGTTGATCAGTTCGTTGGCGATCAGGCCGATCGGCAGGGCGGTATCCAGGTCACACAGGATCGGGTCGGCATCGACCATGATGTCGATGCCGTTCCGTCCGTGCAGGTCGGCCAGACGCAGGCCCAGTTCTTCCAGGTTACGGGCGCAGTCGATCCGCTGGAGGTTGTCGGATGCGTAAAGCTGCTGGTGTATGGCGCCCAGCACGCTCAGGCGATGGCCGATGACTTCCAGCCGGTCGCGCGCCCGGGCGTCCGACAGCCGGCTGCGTTCTACCTGGATGACTCCCCAGATCGCTTGCAGATTGTTCTTTACCCGATGGTGGACTTCCCGCAGGAGCGTGTCCTTCTCCGCCAGCCGCAGTTCCAGTTCCGCCTGCGTCAGCTTGAGGTCGTTGACGTCCAGCGCCACCGCATCCCAGACCACCGTCCCGTCCTGCTCGCGATGGGGCCGGGCGATGCTGCGGATCCAGGTCTTCACGCCCTCGGCGCTGACGACGCGGAACTCCATCGATATCGGCTCCAGCGTCCAGGCCGATCTGCGGATCGCCTCGATCCAGCGCTCCCGGTCTTCCGGGGCGATCAGCCGCTCCGCCACTTCCTCGATGTCGCCGGGCCGGAACCGGGCGTCACGGCCCAGGTTCAGCAGCGACCGTCCCCCTTCGCTGAAATAGGGAAAGCTGAGCCTGCCGTCGGGATGAAGCACACGGCGCAGAATGGCGCCCGGGATGTCGGCGGCGATCCGGTTCAGCCGGCGCTCGGCCACTTGCTGGGCTTCCAGGCTGGCAAGCCGGGCCTCGGCGGCGTGACTCCTCAGGATGCTGGCGATCAGCGAGGTCCCCAGGCCGGCCGCGATCGCCAGCGCCAGGAGACCGCTTCCGGCCGCCAGCGCCAGGTTGAGCCGGTTGGTGCGGCCGACGACGGCGAAGGGAACCGATGCGGTGACGAACCAGCCGGCGCGCTTGATCCGGTTGACGCTGGTCAGGTACTCCGCACCCTCCAGCCCCCGGACCGGGAACGCTTCCTGCGGCTGCTCCAGCCCCCTCGCCAGGGTTGGGTTGGCTTGCCGACCGATGTCCCGGTCGAGGGGTCCGGCCGCGACCGTGCGGGTAATGATCCGCAGGTCGCCGTCGATCAGGCACAGCGACCAGCCGGATTGCAGCTCGTCCAGTTTCAGCGGATCATGGAAGGCCCAGGCACGGATGCCGACGGCCAGCACGTGGGAAACACGGCGCGGTTCGCCCGACCGGACGGGCACGCGGAACGACACGAACGGCTCCGGGTAGCGGCCGGGCTCCACCATCACCCCGCTGACCACCGGCTGGCCCGCCCGTATCACTTCCCTCATCGCCGCCGGATCGAGCAGCGGCGGCAACGACGACGGATCCACCGACAATCCGTGCTTCAGGCCGTGCCTCAGGTTGAACACGGGACGGTCCTGATCGCTCAGGACCACGTTGATCCAGTCCGGATGCGCCGCCATCATGTCCCGCGCATGGGCGAAGAGCCGCTCGACGCCGTCCGGTTCGTCAAGGCGTGCCCCAAGCGCCAGGGCTTCCAGGGCGCTGAGGTTGCGGGCGATCTCGACGTCCATCGCCGAGGCGGCGGCGCGCGCGCCGTCCTGGATGTTGCGGGCGAGGTTGTGTTCCTGGAGGCCGTTCAGCACGAAGACCATGACGGCTGAGAACGTCAGGATCGGCAGCAGTGCGGCGATGAAGCTGAGATATGCGCGCTGGACCACACCGCCTCCATGGCTATCCGGTGCCGATCACCATCGCGCAACCAATAGTTAGATATGAGACGGAAGGCAAATGAAACTGCCTATCAGAGTAGGCCGGCGTGCTGGAACTCGACCAAAGGATTAGCGCCGCGCAGCGGTCCTATGACGCATTGGAGAGCTTGCGGGAAGCATCGGCGCGGGAATGGTCCGCCTTGGCAAGGTCCTGCCGGGCGATTTCCATCATCGTCGTCAGTTTCACGACGTTGCCGGTGTTCGGATTCGCCGCGGCCATCTGGGCGATGTTCTCCATCTGCGTCGCGGCCTGGAACAGCCTTTGAGCAACTTCGGTCTCGCCCTGGCGCAGGCTTCGCGACGCCATGCTGCGCGTCGCCTTGGCGTGCATGATCCAATCGGTGTCGGTCAACATGTCGGCTCCCTGGAACAAATATGTGAATCTAGCGCAGCGTCCCGTCCTGATACGTCCCTGGAAAAGGCTACGCAAGACCCCCGCCTGTTCTGTTTCAAAAGAAATGATATATTCTTTAAATTATGGTTTATGTGAGGCGGTCCTATGACGTAATCGTGCTCTGTACTTCAGTTTCCGCTACCGATTTCATCTGGACTGTGAACCTGTGCGCGCGGGCGGAAAAGCCGCATTACAGCACGCCGTGCGCCGGACTATCATTCCGCCATGACCCAGCCCCCTGGTCCCTCCCTTGGCCTTCCCCTTGGCCCCCCGCTTGGCCCCGATGCCGTCCATCTCTGGTATACGCTGTCGGACGACATAGCGGCTCCCGCCGCCATCGATGCCTATATCGGGCTGCTGTCGCCGGACGAACGTGCCCGCCACGACCGTTTCCTCAACGAGCGAGCCCGGCACGAATACCTGATCACCCGCGCCCTGTGCCGCACCGTCCTGTCCCGCTACGCCGGCATGTCCCCGGCCAACTGGCGCTTTCGGGCCAACGCATGGGGACGGCCGGAAATCGACGCACCCGCCGACGCCGGGATCTCGGACCTGCGCTTCAACCTGTCCAATACGCGCGGGCTGGTGGCCTGCGCCGTGACGCGGGGCGGCGAGATCGGCGTCGATGTCGAAGCCATCGACCGCGCCGGCGACCTTCTGGAGATCGCCGACCGCTTCATGGCTCCCCTGGAGGCCGCCGACATCGCCTCCCTGCCCGCCGACGCCCAGGCGTCGCGCTTCTTCACCTACTGGACGCTCAAGGAAGCCTATATCAAGGCGCGCGGCATGGGGCTGTCGATCCCGCTGGACAAGTTCTGGTTCCTGCACGATGGCGGCGATGCCGAATCCTCCGCCCGGCTGGTGCTGGCCCCGGACATGGACGGCACGGCGGCGGGGTGGTCCTTCGCCCAGTTCCGACCGACCGACCGGCATTTGCTGGCAGTGGCACGGCGGAACCCCGCCGCCGCCACGCCCGGCTTCGACCTCAAGGTTCAGCGGATCGTGCCGCCTGACCCGCGTTAATCATCCTTTCAGCAGACTGCCCCAATGATGCGGCCTTGAGACAATTTAGGCCAAATTGTCGCCCCGTCCCCATGGGCGGGGTTCGACGGCACAAGGGAGCGGTGCGGATACGACGATGGCAAGCAAGGTGGCGGCTGCCAGAAAGACGGATGCGGCGGCCCCGGCGGGCAGGAAGAGCGAGCCGGTCAGGATCGATTCCGCGGGCTCCGGCAAGCAGCGGCACCCGATCCCGGCGGGCACGCTGCTGTATTCGGCGCACGGCTTCGTCCTGCACGGGCCGGTGTACCTTATGTTCATCTCGGCGCTCGCCATGCTGGTCTATTCGTTCTTCGCGTCGAAGGACATCATCGTCATGGCCCCGCTGACGCTCCAGCGGCAGGCGGTGACGATCCAGGCGGTCAGCGGCGGGCTGGTCGAGAGCGTCGAGGTGGCGGAGAACTCGATCGTGTCGGCCGGCGACCCGCTGGCGACGATCCAGGAGAAGATACGGGCGGCCTCCACCCCGGAGCAGGAGGCGTTCCAGCGCCAGATCGACGACTTGCAGCTACAGGAGCGCGAGTCCCTCAAGGAATACGAGTTCCGCTCCAACCAGCTCGAACTGGACCGGCGCAACCTGTCGCAGCGGCGGGCGACCGAGCAGGGCGCCATCGACAACCGCATCCGCCAGATCGAAATCCAGGTGCAGACCGCGCAGCGCACCCGCATGGGCCTGGACGAGGATCTCGGCAACGCCCGCCACGACCTGTCGGTCAAGCAGGAGCTTTTCGCCAACCGCGACATCCCGCAGGTTGATTTCCAGCGCGCGCAGGCGCGGGTCAGCGACCTTCAGCGCGCGGTCGGCAATGCCGACGCGGAAATCCAGAACGTCCGCCTAGCCCTGGAAACCGCCAAGGGCGAGCGGCAGCGGCTGCGGGAGACGTTTTCCCAGGAGCGGCTGGACAACGAGATCGCCAACCTCGCTCAGTCGCGGGAGCGCGACCAGAAGCTGATCTCCGACAGGATACTCGACCTGAACAGGCGTTTGGCCGAGTCCCGCACGCTCGTCCCCGGCGTCCACTACGAGTCCGACAAGGCCATCTACAGCAGCCTGGAGG
>NZ_JCACHA010000578.1:0-19260 GCF_059503625.1 Skermanella sp. | reverse complement strand
CCGTTTAGATGCATCCAGAACCCGCACCACAAAATCCCGGGACCAAACATCTAGCAAAGGCCAGCCACCTGGGTCCGCCTGTACCTCTGAATGTGTCGCTGCACTAGCTCTGCTGCTGCCCCGACTGGTGGCCCGCTGAGCGGCAGGCAGTGTTGAGCCCTCTGTCAGGCCCAAGTGCCTGCCGCCTCCACCTTGCACTTCAGTCGATTGGTGGGCCCAGCAGTTCGATGCCGTTCTCAGCGCAGATCTGTGCCAGCCGGGACTGCATCTCCGGGGTTGGTTCCCGCGGTTCGGGTAGGCTTACCGAGGCTGCTACCATCGAGGCAGCACGCAACATGGCCTCGAACCCACCTGTGCTGACAATAAGGAGACGCGCGCCGTCCGGCGATACGACCTTGAATCCGTGCGGGATGCCTCGGGCGAGGTGAACAAGCTCCCCTACCTTAGCATTCAGAACCCGATCCGCCTGCTTGCAGCGGATCTCCCCATCCAGCACGTAGAAGGTCTCATCCTCCTCGTGATGGACATGATATGGCGGCCCAAAGCCGGTGGGCAGCAGATGCTCGGTGATCGAGATGCCGCCTGCATTCTCCGCCATTGCTAGATGCACAGTGACATGGCCATTCATAAACCACAGGCTTTTGGCTTCCGCAGTTTGGGACACGGCCTCTTCCCTCAAACCATTCTAAAGGAACGCTTCCGGGGGAAGGGGGCGCCCCCGGCATAGGCAACGAAAGCCTATCTCAGGCTTCTAAAACTTGCAAAGTGCTGCCGCTCTAGCGGCAATTTTGCAAGTACGCCAATCCATCTGTACCTTCTGAATGTGTCGCTGCACTAGTCATGGCGGTTAATGGCCGAGCCGGAGCAGTTCAACAGCATCTTTGACCGGGCGGAGTTGTGGCAGACGTGAGGCGGGAGCAAACTAAGCATGCTCAACGGTGCGGCAGCCAGATCTCAAACCGTCGGTCACCAGGGGCATTTTCTGAGCGATCGATTTTCCAGGCATTTCCCCAACGACGTTTGAAGCGTTGCACCAGTTCGTTAGCTTCGGCCGCGTCGGCATTACTTGAGTATCGTACCTGTCGTGTGGCGGGAACCGCTGGCTCAGCACTGATGCTGACAAGGTGGCGGCCTGCTTTACGCACCTCTTGAGCGATTCTCATTGCTGCCTCTCTGCCAGCAAAGGATCCTTGGCGGTGAAAGATGTGCACGATCGGCCCATTGGGTGGCTGCGTGTTGCTTGTCGTATCACTGCGTCCGTCCTGCGATGGCGTGACTGCAGGTTTTGCCCAGTTAAGGGTACTGATTGCACTGCTAGACACACTGCCTAATGGCAAGGCTGGGTTGGGCCATGAACGGGTATCCCTTTGTATTAAACCATCAATTGCCGAAGGTGGGAGCGGGCCATCCAGACTGATGCTGACATCATCGACAGCTGTACTTCTCTTCGGCGCGCCGGAGCTGAGAAAGGTTGTGCAGGTCAGGACAGCCAAAAGGCACCAGCCAAGAGCAGCGAAGGCCAAAGCAATGTGCGGCGCCCGTGTCAAATATGTGCCGGATTCTGTAGCAGGCACTTTGCTCCCTAACAGAGATCGTTTGCGGCGCATGACCACCGCCTCCTCCGCGTCTTTTGGTTTTAACCTTGGTCGTCTGGTGTTAATGAAACAGCAATTGAGGCTTTTTCCAAAGAAAAAGGACGTTCGCAGTTTCTGCTATGCTCAGATGTTGCATAACAAGCACAGCTTCGCGTCGAAAAACGGTTCTTCAACTATGACTGTAGTTGGTTATTCTGATTGTCGCGCTGGGCGATATGCCGGCGAGCGCGAGCGGCGAGGCTACCTGAGACCGACTAGGGCGCGGTTGGGGCAGAAGACCGACGCGGCCATTGCGCTAATCATGGCGGTTGGACGTTCGATGACAAAGCCGGAGCGGTTCACTAGCATCTACGAGCGGCCGGCGCTGTGGCCAGAGTGAGACGCTATGGCAAGCCAAGGCACACTATTCCACTATTTTCTTGCAGTAAAGCAACGCATTTTTATGCGCTGGACTGTTTCAGTATGTGACAGCCATGCTCTCTTTGCTGAGTAGCTATCGATGTCAGTGCACGAGGGAAGCACTATGAACAAGAACCCGAAGGCTGGCTCCGGTAACAGCAAGTCTCTGACGGGAACCGAAGGAGCCGACCACCTCAAAGGCGATGCCGCTGGCGACGTGCTACGCGGTCTCGGGGGAGACGATAAGCTCTGGGGCTGTGGCGGCGCCGACCAAATCTTCGCAGGCGCCGGCAACGATAAGGTTTGGGGAGGCAAAGGAGTCGACACCATTGATGGCGGTGAGGGAAATGATCGGATTGCAGGCCAGGCTGGCAGCGACTTCATTAAAGGTGGTTTTGGGCTTGATGCATTGTCTGGAGGAAAGGGCGATGACGTCTACGCATTCGGGATCGTGGTAGCCTTCAGCCCTGGTTCGTCAGCCTTCAGTGCCGGCGTCTCAGACACTGGCGTCGGTGATACGGCAGACGTGATCACCAACTTCGATGGAGCAGGGGAGGCAGGCGGCGATATAATTGACCTCTCGGTCATCAACTACTTCGCCCGGCGAATTGCACCCAGCAATCCCGAGTTCTCGTTTATCGGCACTGATGAGTTCAACGGCACTTTCGCGCAGCTTCGTTTTGAGGTGCGAGATGGATATACGGTCATTCAGATGGATGGGGTGCGTACCCTGTCAGACCCAATACCGTTGTTTGTTGGGGACAAGGTACCGGACGCAGAGATCATAGTTTTAGGAGAACACGAGTTCACCGCGAACGACTTCATTTTGTGACAACTCAGCTGCCCTGCTGCGCCTCCAACCCGAGCCCGCTCTGGCCCTGCTCGGCGGTCGAGACCCGGTAGAGCCCGACCGCCAGCCGGGGCGGCTCCGTTCAGCGCCGGTAGCATCGGCGCTCGTCGGCGCAGCGGTACACGGTGTAGCTTCCCTCGGCGGCCTTCTTGCCAGGCCAGATCTGCCGGATCCCCTCCAGCGCGCTGCCCTTGAGGCCGCGTTTCCTCCGCCAGAACAGAAACCCCGAACCGCTATTCAGGATTGATCAGAAAACTATCCCTCGGTTTGCATTCGGCCGCGGCAGCGTGGAGCCATTTTGGAAGCCGTCTCCGTCCACTCCACGTTTCCCCGTTGGGGCCCCGGTACTTGGCCTCGACGGGCGCCCACTCCGACTTGTCTCTTTCACCAGGCTTTCTTTGCCGCCTTCCAGGGGCATGCAAAGCAAGGTCACCAAAGAGATCGGCCATGCTGAAGCCGCGCTCTTGTGCGAGTCTCTGTAGTTCCTCCCGGGCTGCGGCCTTTTCGTTCGCCTTGCGCTCTCTAATCCGGGCCTCCGCAAAAACTATGACTTGACGTAGCTCGCCGATGTTCAGGTTTTCCAGTGCCTTGATAAACGGCGGTCGGTCCGTGTCCCCTCCTGCTGGAGAATGCGATGCCGCCTCCTGTACTGCAGGTTTTTCGGTCCGTTGTGTGCGAGGTCGGCCTGGCGAGGCTTTAGCCATCGAAGCTTCTCCACGAAAGTTGGAAGCATCGTTGTATATCGTGGCGCTTTCAATGGAAAATGGGGACGCGGCGTCCTTTCTGAGGTTTTGCGCATTTACCGGCTGAAGCATTTCGCGGTGCAGTACGGTGATTACGGTGCCACGCTTTTTAAGCTCAACAAAGAAGCCCTGAACCGTGTGGGTCTGCCATCCAGTGGTTTCGGCGATCTGAGCGACGGTGACGCCCTCTGGCCGGCGGAGCAGGGCGTGCGATGATTGGCAATGTCGGCCTGGACGGGTTGATCAGCGCGGTGCCGGTAGCAGGCCCGATCGGCGACGTTTTCTTTCGTGCCAACCTCCGCAACATGGCTCTGCTACGGCGGCACCTCGAACGGTCCCGTCATTAGCGAGGGCGGTGGGTCAAGCTCCAGCTCCAGCTCCGGCCAGGACACGGGCGACGGTCGTGTCGGTCCACGGACCGGGTCCAGAGGGTACCGGCACGCCGCGCTCGATCGGGCGCCAGCGGTCCCTCCCTCGACAGTCGTCCGCTCTCGGCTGCTGCGGCTTGTGAGACCCTCCAAGGACAGCCATGGGCATTGCCAAGTTGTTTGGACGATAGTCGCACTGCGTCGAGCGGCATAGCGGCATGCAGGTTTACGCGGCGAGTTGGGCGCATGTCTCCTCGCGCCAGGCCCGAAAGGCTTTGTCGCGGGCGCGGCGGTACTGCCCAGCGCTCATCAGGTGCCGTCGCGGGCGGAAATGGCCATAGATCATGGCGTGGGATGACAAAAAGCGCTGCGCTTGCTCAGGCGACTTGAACCGCTGCATCAGCCGCTCTCGCCGGCGCGTTGATCGATGGGAGTTCTCCGCTCGGCTGTTCAGGTACCGGCTGGTTCGGTGCTTGACCTCGGGCATGACCTCACGCTGCGCCACTCCGTAGCTGCGCAGCCCGTCAGTGATGATCCGGCTGGGCTTGAACTTGAGACCGACAAGCAGGCGCTTAAAGAAGCGTTTGGCCGCGGTGGCGTTCCGGCTATCCTGCACGAGGATGTCGAGCACGACGCCATGTTGGTCCACGGCGCGCCAGAGATAATGCAGCTCGCCTTGGATCTTCAGGAACACCTCATCCACGTGCCAGGTGTCGCCCGGCTTGGGCCGGCGTCGGCGCAGCTTCCGTGCAAAGGTGCCGCCGAATGTCAGACACCAGTTCCGGATGCTCTCGTGAGTGACGCTGATGCCCCGCTCAGCCAAGATCAGCTCGACGTCGCGCAGACTCAGGCTGAAGACGTGATACAGCCACACTGCATGGTTGATGATTTCGGCCGGAAAGCGGTATCCGGGATAGGTGGTAGGCTCGGGCGTCATCAACCCAGCTTGGCCCAACCGCTTCGTTCCGGATAGAGCGCGACGACTTGGCAATGCCCGTTCGTGCGGTCGAGATCGCGCTGTCGCTGCCGGGCCGCGCAAGCGATGGCGCGGCGGATGTCGTCAGCCTGACTGGTGGTACGTTGGGCGCGACCATCGACGTCGTGAGCGGGGCCGGGTCTCTGGTTACGGTTGAGGGGCTGACGGCGGCGGTATCCGTGTTCGGCGTCGAGGCGGAGGACACGCTGGTCGTGACGGGCGGCGGGGGCGACGACATCATCCGCTTACGCGAAGTCACAACCGGCAGGGCGCGCTTTGTCCTCGACGGCGGGGCTGGCCTCGACTTCCTGTTCGGTGGCGACAATGGAGAGACCTTCTTTGGCGGCGACGGCGACGACGGGCTTCTTTCGGGTGGTGGCAACGATAATGTGTTTGGCGGCCGCGGCGACGACTTTGCCCGGCTCGGCGAAGGGGACGACCGGTTTACCTGGGTCCCCGGCGAGGGCAATGACTTCGTCGATGGCGAAGCAGGGATGGATACGCTGGCTTTCGACGGCTCGGGCGCGAGCGAGACGATTGAGATCGCCGCGGACGGCGCAGCAGCCTTGTTGCTGCGGGATGTCGGCGCCGTGCGGATGGATCTGGTTGATGTCGAGCGGATCGACGTACTGACATTTGGCGGTACCGATGAGGTGCGGGTGGGCGATCTGAAAGGGACCGACTTGAGCGAGGTCGTGATAGACATGGGCGGTCCTGATGGTGCTGCGGACTCGATCGTGATCGATGGAACCGACGCCGCAGACACTGTCACGATCGGGGTCGAGGGCGGGGCGATCGTGATTGAAGGTCTCGCCGCCACCATCCGCATTCTGGGCGCCGAGGCTGGGCTCGACCAGTTCCTGTTTCGCGGCTTCGGTGGCGGCGATGTCGTCGATGCTTCCGGTCTCGTCGGCATCGGGCTGTTCGTTCAGGGGGGCGAAGGTGACGACGTCATCCTCAGAAGTATGGGCAGGGATGTGCTGTCCGGCGATAGCGGCGACGACAGCATCCTCGGCAACGCGGGAGATGACCGCCTGGCCGGCAGCTCTGGCGATGACTTCCTCGATGGCGGCGCGGGTCTCGATACGCTCACCCCCGGCGAGGGTCAGGACATCCTTCTGAACGGCGAGATCATTGGCGAGACCACCGCCGTCGACACGCTCCTGCTCTGACCCGTTGTCACGCCCCAGTGGAGATTGGCGTCTTCACTGGGCGAGTTCGCCACGCAGAACGTGATTTTGTCGATATCGTAAGAAGCTAGGCCAAGCAAAGGCCAGCTAAGCCGGCCTTTGCGACTACCGCATCATCGTGCGGCGCTCTGAACTGTCTGGTCGCGGAGCATTCTTGGGACCCGGCGGGGCTGGCAGTCATAGACTATGTCTGCCGCCCCGAGCGTCTCGCCGCTCGTGCCTCGGATCGGAGGCAGCCCATGGTGCGGATCCATCCCAATGCTCGGACCACCCCTGCCGTCCGTGCGGAGATCGCCCGATCCACCGAGCCCTTCAGTGTGTTGGCGCGGCGCTATAGCGTCGGCACCGAGACCATCCGCCAATGGCGCAAGCGCGGCCCTGCCGACGGCCTTGACCGGCCGGCCACACCGCATAAGCTGCCTTGGCAAGCCAATGACGAGGAACGCGCTGTGGTCTGTGCGCTCCACCACGCCAGCAACGTCGCCCTCGATGACCCCACCGTCGCCGTCACTCGCATCCCGCCCCATCTCGACCGCGACAGCATCTGGGTCCGGAGCAGTGCCCTGGACCCTCCGGACAGAGGGCCTAATCCGCCGAGCGCCCCCTCGGACCGACTACGACGCGGCCAGGGCCAGTTCCGAGGCTACGACCGCAGCTTCATTCCCATCGGCATCCAGCATTTGCCCAAGCTGCAGACGGCCAATGACGAGCACCAGGTGCTTCCTCTGCGCCGCCATCGACCGGCGCTCGCGCTCGGTCCACCTCGCCGTCATGGACGATGAGCCCGAGCGCAGCGCCATCGCCGTCCTCCAGGATGCAGCCGCCGCTTTCCCCTTCCGCTTCACCCATGTGTTGACCGCCAACGGCAGTTGCTACGCCTCGCTTTGTAGCAGCCTGCGCCCTGCTCGGCGCCGAGCACCGCACCACCAAGCCCCGCTGCCCGCAAACAAACGGCATGGTCAAGCGCTTCAATGGCCGGGTCAGCAGCGAGGTGCTGGGCATCACCATCTACTCCCATCAGAAGCTCGAGCAGTTGCTGCGTGGCTTCAACGCCGCCTACAATGCCCGCCGCCAGCGCGTCCTCGAGGGCAAAACATCCGACCAAGTCGTCGCCGAACGCCTCAAGGCCCGGCGCAAGCTCGCTCGCGGCAAGCCGGGCGGAACCAGCTGACATCGCCCGCGCACGAGACATCGTCGACGCCACCACGGAGGTCTCACAACCCAACAACTAGGTGCTTGTGAAGTCGACTAGATTGCTCCGATCAGGTGAGGCAACTGGCCGGCGGTTGCTCTCGATGCCAGGCCGCCTGATTGGCGATGCTGAAGTCCGTTCATTAATAATCCGATCCAAGGTGACTGCGGTTTCCGTTCCCAGCGCACGCAGAAATAAACGTACGATTGTAGCACCTCACTTATTCGTGACATAACAGCTGCGCAGCCGCTCCCGCTTCGGTACTGAGCCGGCTCTGGAATGAATTATGGAGGGATCCTGTGACCTTCGTCCGCAGCTTCGCTACCGATACGATTGACCTGGTCTCTCGCCGGCAGGCCGCTTCGGCGCCGGTGTCGTCCATTCTAGAGGGTAGGCCCTGGGCCGATCCGCTTCCCAGCTACGAAACCCTGGACGTTTCGCTCGACAGGCGCCGCGCGCTCATTTGGTGCCGGCTGCGCCCGGAGGGCCGACCCTGCTTTTCTCCCGCCCTGCTGCGGGACGTCGCCGCCATGCAGCGCGACATTCCGCAGCTTTGCGCCGGCGCCGCGCCGCTGCGCTGGTTCGCTTGCGCTTCAGCCATTCCCGGCATCTTCAACCTAGGCGGCGACCTGGCCCTGTTCCAGACGCTGATTGCGCGTGGCGACCTCGCCGGGCTGCGTCGCTACGGGCATGCAGCCGTCGAGGCGATCCACCGCAATCACATCGCAATGGATCTGCCGGTGGTGACGGTGGCGCTGATCCAGGGCGACGCCCTCGGCGGCGGCTTCGAATGCGCATTGGCGCATGACCTGATCATCGCCGAGCGCAGCGCTCGGTTCGGCCTGCCCGAGGTGCTCTTCAACCTGTTCCCCGGCATGGGCGCCTATAGCTTCCTCTCACGCCGGATCGGCCGCAAGGCAGCGGAGACGCTGATCCTGTCCGGGCGCATCCACACCGCCGAGGAACTGCACGCCATGGGCTTGGTGGACATTTTGGCCGAGGATGGCGAAGGCGAGGCAGCGCTGCATGACCATGTCGACCACAATGCCCGTTGGCACAACGCGCAGCAGGCGATCTACCAGGCCCGGCGCCGGGTCGACCCGGTCACCCTGCAGGAGCTGCGGGACGTGGTCGAGATTTGGGCCGAGGCCGCGATGCGCCTCAGCGAGCAAGACTTGCGCCGCATGACCCGGCTCGTCGGTGCCCAGGACCGCCGGACCGCGTCCGGCGGCTGAGCGCCGAGGCCGCGTCATTGGATTACGGCATACCGCGCCTGCTGCACCTGCTCTAGCTCCGCCGTCAGCATCGCCACTGTGCGGGGCCCGGTACGGGTGATCTCGGCCGCCGTCATTGCTTCGGCGTCCCCACACAGCTCGAATATCCGGCGAGCACCAATATTCGCCGCGCTGCTGCGCAGCGCATGGGCCGCGGCGCGGAAACGGGCCACGTCGCCGTCACCGACGGCCTCGACAAGCTCCCGCTTGATTTGTGTCGCGTCCGCCAGGAAGTCCCGGACCAGTGTCTGGGCGAAGCCATCGCCACCCAGCGCGGCCAAGCTTGCCAGCACCTCAGGGTCGAGGACAGGCGACGGCGTCGGATGATCTGTGGTGGCGACCGCCGGCAGCGGCATCGACGCTGGCCGCGCATGCTTCAGCACGGCCGCTGCCAGCCGTGCCGGCTCGATCGGTTTGACCAAGCAGGCATCCATCCCCGCTGCGCGGCAGCGCTCCCCCGTAGCCGACGTCGCATCGGCGGTAACGCCGAGGATGGGGATATGCGGTCTGCCAAGCGCCGACACCCGGTAGAGCTTGGTGGCCGTGACACCATCCAGCACCGGCATGTTGACATCCATGAATGCCAGATCGAACTGGTTGGCTTCCAGAGCATCGAGTGCGGCTTCGCCATCCTCGACCACCACCACCGCATGACCTTCTCGGACCAGGATCTTTTCCATCACCGCGCGGTTCACCCGGTTATCGTCCGCGACCAGTATCCGGAGGCCAGAGGCGGTGGCGTGGGGCGGCGACGCTTCGGCATCGGCTGCGCGCGCCGGCTCGCCGAGCGCTAGGCTCAGCGCGATCGCACCACGCAGCGCCGCGGGCTGCGGCATGGCAGGCAACAGGCTCAGCACCCGGTCGCGCAGCGCCGCGGTAGATGGATTGATTAGACCATCATCACCGAGCGCGATCACTCGGCTGCCCTCCGACAGGGCCACGGCCATCGCCGAGGCCGGAGGAACCTCGTTGCCGGGCAACAGCAGCAGCAGCGGCCCATCGCAGCCCCGCAGCGGCGCCGTTGCGTCAGGCAAAAGGGTTTCGGTGCTGACCTTTACCCCCACAACCTCCAGCATCGCGGCCAGCCTCGCCACCGCCGCGGCATCCTCACCCAGGATCAGGGCGCCGATGCCGGAAAGCGTCGGCGCCTCCGCCGCGGCTTCGGCGGCACGGGCGGTGAACCAGAAGGTGCTGCCTTCGCCCAACCGGCTCTCGACGCCGATCTCGCCGCCGAGGAGCCCGACCAAGCCACGACATAGCGCCAACCCGAGGCCGGTGCCGCCGAACTGGTTGCCGATGCTGGGGTCCGCTTGAGTGAAGCGGTCGAAGATTCGGCCGAGCGCGGCCGGCTGGATGCCGATGCCAGTGTCGGTTACCTCGAAGCGCAGCTGCAGCGCATGGCCGTCGCCGGCGGTGTTCACCGTCGTCGCGTCCACCATGATGGTGACGCTGCCGGTGCGAGTGAACTTCACCGCATTGCCGCCGAGATTTAACAGGATGTCGCGGAGTTGAGTGCGGTCACAATCCACTGCTGGCGGCACCGCAGGTGTGACGTGCAGCGTCAAGCGCAGGTGCTTCTCCCGTGCCTGGGCCAACAACAACCCGCGCACCTCTTCCAGCAGCGCGGCCATGGCGAAGGGCGCCGGGCGGGTCGCCATCGCTCCTGCCTCGATGCGGGAAAAGTCGAGGATACCGTTGATCAGCGAGAGCAGCGTGCGACCCGCGGTGTCGACCACCCGCACCATACCCCGTTGCTCCTGGTCGAGGGACGTGTCCCGCAGCAGGCCGGCCATGCCGATGATGGCATTGAGCGGCGTGCGCAACTCGTGGCTGACGCCCGCGAGGAATTGGCTTTTCGCCGCGTTGGCCTGTTCGGCAAGGTCGCGGGCGTGCCGCAACTTACGGATCAGCGTCGCGGCATAGGCCGCCAGAATGCTCGGTCCGATCAGCAGCCCCAGCGACAGATAGGGCTGGTCCCGCCAATAGGGCGTGGTCAGCACCACCGTGCCGAAGCCGATGGCGAAGGCGGACATGCCAGCCAGCAGCCAGCGCGTGCCAAAGCGGAAGCCGTTGCCCAGCGCGACCCAGAGATAAACGGGGAAGAACGGCGCTGCCGATTCCCCATCCGTATGGAGAAACATCGAAAGGAAGCCGATGTCGATCACCAGCGCAAAGGTCCGGCGCAGAGCGCTTGGCCGCGGGCTGAAGCGGATATGGGCAAAGATGCCAAGGGCGAGGATGCTCCAGGCACCGAGCGTCATCAGCGCCGGCTCCACCGCCGGCGAGCCGATCGTGGTTAGGTAGATGAAGAACACCAGGGCGAAGACGAGCCGGTTGAAGCTCATCTCCTGTTCGGTGCCGACCTCGCCGCGCAATGTACCAAGGCCGGAGCGTCGTGGCCTGCCGGTGTCGGAGGGAGCGGTAGGCTTCATGGGTGGCCCTTGGCGGAGGCGGCGAGGGCGTGCGGCGGAATCTCGACCGAAGTGGTCAGCACCGCATTTACCCGCCCCTCCGGGTCGCGCAGCGGGGTCTTGCTGGTGAGGATGATGCGCGGCGTTCCGGCATCGTCGGTAAACTCCTCCCGCCGGTTGGACAATGCCTGGCCAGAGGCGAATACCGCATGGTCGGCGGCACGGTTCCAAGCCGCCCGGCCAGGGCCGAGCAGGAGGGATGCTGGTACGCCGAGGATCTCTGCCGGGTTGGCGCCGCAATGCACGGCGAATGCGGTATTGGCATAGACGCAGCGGCCTTCCCAATCGGTGGCGCTGAGCATCACCGGCATGGTGTCGAGGATGCGGGACAGTGTCTCACCCTCCGTCGCGGGCCGCCCTGCCTCCGGCAGGCCGGCCTGCGGCACCGTGCCGCGCTGGCTAAGGGCCAGCAGATTGCGCGCCCGTGCAACGAATTCGATATGATCGATCGGGCTCTGCAGGAAGTCGGTCGCCCCGGCATCGAGCGCGCGGACGCGGTAACTGCGGTCATCGTGCGCAGTTACGATAAGCACCGGCAGAGTGGCGCAGCCCGCGATCGACCGTAGCTGCCGGGTGAAGGCGGCGCCGTCCATGCTGGGCATGCGGAAGTCACTGATGATCAGGTCGACCCGATTGTGGCCGAGCCATTCGAGAGCATCGACCGGGTCGGCGAAGGCCTCGATGGCGACCCCCTCCTCGACCAGGGTCGCGAGCCGGGCATAGATGCTGCGATTGGTCGCGCTGTCGTCAAGAATCAGGATGATGGCCATGCGAATCCCACCGCCTCCGGTCCGGCTGGGCGTTTCTGCTGGGTTTCCTTCGGCGCCGGCGGCCGGGTGACGCTGCGGCCAATCGGCACCGCGATGTCGCAGACGAGGCCTCCCGCTTCCCATCGCATGGCCAGGCTGCCGCCGAGCTGGTCCTCGACGGTGGCACGGAGCATGCGGGATCCGAAACCGAGGCGGCAAGGCGGTGCGGCGATGGCCGGGCCGCCGTGCTCGGTCCAGTTGAACCGCAGCCGATCAGCCGGGCGGTCTATCACCCAGGACAGCACCAGGGTGCCGCCTGGCGCAGAGAGTGCACCGTATTTCGCTGCATTGGTCGCCAGCTCATGCAGGGCCATCGACAGTGGCTGTGCCGCCATGGGCGTGACGATGAGCGGTGGCCCGTCGATACTCACCCGCGTTGCCCCGCCCTCGCCGAGGAATGGCGCCAGTTCGCCCTGGACCAGCGCGCCGAGGTCGGCGCCGACCCAGCGTGACTCGGTCAGCAGCGTCTGGGCGCGGGCCAGGGCTGCCACCCGGCCGCTGATGGCCCGACCGAAGGCCTCCGGGGTTTCTGCCCTGGTCAACCGCAACACCGCCTGCACCACTGCCAGGGCGTTTTTGGCGCGGTGATCGACCTCGCGCATCAGCAGCGCCTGGCGCTCCTCAGTTTCCTTCCGTGCGGAGATGTCGACATGCACGCCGAGGATCGGCCCGCGCCGGCCGGCCGGGCCGGGAAGCCGACGACCGCGGCCGATCAGCCAGCGCTGGTCCTGGCCACCGTCGCGGGCCGGGACGAGAACGCGGAATTCGCAACAGTATTCCCCGGTCTCGAGCGCCTGCCGGCCGGCGGCGAGGATCCCCTCACGGTCGGCTGGGTGAACCACTGCCAGCAGGGATTCGATGGTGCCGGGCGTGGCGGCGGACGGGGCAGGATCGAGCAGGCCGTATTGCTTCGGGGTCCAGGAAAAGGCATCCGCCTCCACGTCCCACTCCCAGGTGCTCACCCCGGCCAACTCCTGCGCGAGCAACAGTCGCGCCTCGCCAGCCCTGAGCGCAGCCTCGGCTTGGGTCAAGGCCGTAGCATCGGTATGCAGCTCGACGACACCGACCGGGGTGCCGCTTGCCAAATCCCGCTGCACCACCCAATGGACGGCCACCACCAAGGCCTCCTTGCCGTCGCAGCGGTGACGCAGGATCCCCCGCCATTCGCCATCGCGGAGCAGAGCGGTTTGGGCGGTCCGCAGACCGCCGGGGGGAAAGCGGGTGCCTAGCAAGGCCGGCGCCCGCTGCCCGAGCGCGGCGGCGGCTGATATGCCGAATAGCCGCTCGCAGCCCGGCGACCAATGTGTGATGACGCCATCAAGATTGCGGACCACCACCGCGCTGCGGTTCCAGAGCTCGGGGAATGAGGCCAGAGCCGCAGGCGTGTAACCAGACGGGCGAGGGCGGCGCGCTATCGCCACCAAGACTCCGCCAAGGACGAAATATAGCGCGGCGGCCAATGCTGCCGGCGCGTTGCTGAATGTGACAATGCTGCCGAGCAGGCCCAAACACGCCACAGCGATGAGCGCAGGGGTGCGGAGCCCAAGGTGACGGGAAAGCCACCTCACCCATGGCATCCTCGGTCGCTTAGTCAACAGCCTGCCAATGATGGGGGGCGAAAGGACCATGCGGCTCCGATTGACCCGCCCTAGCGATGTGAGCGGATCATGGGACCAAGGATCGCAGGTTTGTGTATTCACGTAAAGTAGAACAAGGTAATTCGCGGAAACTGTTGCGAAAAACTTATATTTACGACCTGGATCTTATCCCTCCGTGTTGCTTTCAGTTAGGTTGACTTCGACGTCCTTCGTGATCCATCATTTTTGAGAGATTTCTTCATAAGGATCGGGTCTGTGCCGGTGGTGTTGCACCCCGCTTGTTGAATCGCATATTGGACTTCCTGCCAGCAAAGCCTCACATGCCCCCGCATGGGCGTGTTGCAGGGATCGACACGACGAACGCAGTAGGCCCAACCCCGTCTGGGGTCAGGCGGTGCGGAGGGAGATCGGGCGTCCCGGCTCCAACATACGGTTCAGAACGTGGACGGCAACGTCCACCTTTGTCGCCCGACGCTGGTCTGTGCGGGAGCGCAACCTGTCACCGATCACCTGCTTGATCCTGCCGATGGTCGCTTCGACGCGGGCTCGGGTGTTGTAGCCGGACGCCTTCTGCCAGGCTGCTCGTCCGTGCTCGGTGATGTACTGCAGGTGGCGATCCTGCTGCGTTGGCGCGCTCGCTGCCGTCTCGCTAGGCACAGCCGTGGAACGCGGCGGCACGATGATCGCTGCTTGCGGATGACGCTCGGCTATCATGGCGGCAATGCCTTTCTGGTCGTAGGTGCCGTCCGCAGTGAACGAGGCCACTGGTGTCGTCACCTGGTCTAGCAAGGGGCCAACCTGGGCGGCGTCATCGACGTCGTTGGTGGTCAGCGCCGCGACAGTCTGGCCGGTGTCGGCGTCCATGCCGATGTGCAGCTTCCGCCAGGACCGGCGCGTTTTGGTGCCATGCTTCTCCAGAGCCACTCGCCCGCGCCGCAGAGCTTGAGGCCGGTGCTGTCGACCAGGAGGTGGACGGCTTCATCCTCCCTGGAAGGCCGGGGCCGCAGCACCTCCAGCGTCCCGGCCCGACGGCAAAGGGTGGTGTGGTCGGGCACCGCCAGAGCCAGCCCGAGCAGCTGCAGCACGGAGCCAATCAGCCCCTCCGTCTGGCGCAGAGCCAGGCGGAACACGGCTCGCAAGGTCAGCGCTGTCAGGATCGCCAGAGGCGAGTACCAGGGCTGCCCGCCCCGGGTCGTGCGTGGCGCTGCGCGCCACCCCTCGATTGCCGCCTCGGAGAACCACACCGTCAGGCTCCCAGGCTGGCGTCATACTCGCGCCAGTTCATTACCCTCCGCTTCTGCTTGGGAATGTGGTGGTGGCGGTCCTGGTTCAGCTTGAACGGCAAGGCAGGTATCCGGGGTCAAAAGGAGGAGTAATCCTCCTACGTCAACCCCGACCGCAGCGCCAACGGCCAGATCTATGCAACAGCGCTACCACCGCCTGCCCTCCCTCCGACACGGCGACATGCTGGACCACGACCGTCTGCTTCCCACCATTCCTGAGCCGCTCCAGGGTCAGCAAGCCGCGTTGGAAGGCCTCTATCATCCGCGTCGAGGCAGCAGCCATCCGCGCCGCCTCGATGCTCTGCAGCTGCTGCCGGGTTGACATGTCCCAGGACTGGACATGGCCGGCGAACTGGCCCGCCTTGGCCGCCATCGTCATCGCCAAGTGGTGGGCCGTCGCCATCTGGTGGGCGAGCATCCGCTCAAAACCATCCGGCAGCTGTTGGATAAGGCGCGATATGGAAATGCCTTTCCTTTCCGACTATCCAAATGTTGGATAAATAGCGGCCTATTGATCGTAAACAGATCATTAGCGGCACTGAGCCATACTTCGCCGCATGGCCCTGTTCCCGGACCCGCCGCTGCCGATCGCTCGCATAAACACGAGACAATCAGGATCGAGGTCGGGCTGGGCCTCAAACCACGCCCAGCGCTGCCTCAGGATGTCTGGACGGTTCTGCTCGGCGGCATGCGCCGTCTTTTTTTGAGCGTCAGGCGGTGCCGCTGGAAGAAGCGCCAGATCGTCACGATGCCCGCCGACACGCCCGGCGCACGGATGCGAGGTTGCGGAGAGTACCCGGCGGCTATGCACTTCAAGGTCCGAACACGCCCACGCACCTGAACTGACGGTAGTTTCCGGTTCGATGTGCTGGCCCCAGTCGGCCCAGAAGGAAGGTCGGGGGCCCAGCCAAGCGCGGAGCGGGCGAAAGTTGTCATCCGGGGCAGCGAGAATGCCGTGCGGAGGTGCTCCGGGAGTGAGGAAACGGTCGGCTTTTAAGAAATCGGGTGCGCCCAGTCGACGACCGACATGAGCGCATAGTTGACAAAGGAACAGCAGCGTTCTGCAGCCAACCGCCTACCTTCAGCTCGCGGCACCCGACAGGACGGCAAGATCTAACTTTGCCTGCTTCTCCGCCGGCTCCTTCCGCTCGCTGTAGCGGTCTGTCAGGTAGTCCGAGCAGTCGCGCAGCAGCAGCGTGAACTTCACCAGCTCCTCCATAACGTCGACCACCCGATCGTAAAGCGGCCCTGGCAGCATCCGGCCCGCTTCGTCGAACTGCTCGTACGCCTTGGGCACCAAGGACTGGATTGGAATCGTAACCATTCGCATCCAGCGGCCGAGCAGGCGCAGCGTGTTCACTGCGTTGAAGCTCTGCGACCCGCCGGAGACCTGCATCACGGCGACCGTGCGGCCCTGGGTTGGCCGCACGCCCCGGCTCTCCAGCGGCAGCCAGTCGATCTGGTTCTTGAGGATGCCGGTGATGGCGCCGTGCCGCTCCGGGCTGCACCAGACCTGCGCCTCGGACCACAGGGAGAGCTCCCGGAGTTCGGCGACCTTGGGGTGGTCGGCAGGCACGCTGTCCACCACCGGCAGGTCGCGGGGGTCGAAGACCCGCGTCTCGGCACCATACCGGCGGAGAATGCGCTCGGCATCGCCTTTGTCTTTCTGCAGCACCTTCGCCTCGCCGGGCAGCGCCCGGCGAGGTCGCGGAAAAATGCCAGCTCAGGTCCCGGAACTGCCACCATCGCCAAGCCTGCCGACCGTGCGCCGTGCTATTGTGACACGGCCGTTCGCCGAGCTCGTCACGCCGATCCGACGTCCGTACTGCCGGCGCAAGCTCAGGCCACTAGCTGATTCCGACTGCCCGGTAGTGCTAGACGAACCAGTTGCCAGTGGCCTCGTAGTTCTCAACCACCTGCGCCGCGAGCGCGTCCCAACTCACCTCCGGCTGCGTCATCAGTTCATCCTCGGGCTGACCGCGAGCCTCCTGGAGGTCCATGGCTTCGGCCATAACATCGAAGACCTGGGTGTTGTCGAGATAGCGCTGCTCATCGCCCTCGGCACCGTGATTTGCGAGTCCGGGGTCGGTGCTGGTCGCGGCCTCCGTAAACAGCTCGGACCCGACGCCGTTTGCCCAAATAGGCACGAGCTCGTTGGTGTGGTTATCGGAATGCCAACGGCCCAGCGGCAGCGAGCCTTGACCCTGATTGATGATAGGCTCGAACGCCTCATCGTCCGAGTTGGGGCCGAGCAGCATGCTGTTCCCGTGGTCGGTAAGGACAACGACCATTGTTTCGTCCCAGCTGCTCTCCGTCTCGACCCACTCGACAACCGACTCAACCGCCTCGTTGAAGCCAATTTGCTCTTCCACGATGCGTGGCAGGTTGTTGGCGTGCGCCGCCCAATCTACCGCGCCGCCCTCGACCATAAGGAAGAATCCATCCTTGTCGTCCTTGAGCACGTTGAGCGCGCCTTCAGCCATCGTGGCTAGGCTCGGCACGTTCTCGTTAAGATCACCCAATGCGACGCCGTCGCGGTCGAACTGCAGCGTCGAGCCGGTTTGAAAGGTGCCGAGCACCTTCTCCCCGTCCAGAACCTCAAGTGTGCCGTCGGCAAGTGCTTCGAAGTACTCGCGGGATTCGATGAAGCGGTAGTCCGTGCGGCCATTGATGAGGTCTAGGAAGTTTTCCTCGCCACCGACATATTGAAAGTCTTCCTCACCCTCTGGTGTCCGTGCTTCGCCGTTGGCGTCGTAGAATGGATGGCCCCCGCCCATGATGACGGAGGCGTTGCCGCTCTCAACCATCTCCTGAGCGATCTCAGCGTAGTTATTTCGGTTCTCGTTATGAGCGCCGAATGCGGCGGGCGTCGCGTGCGACCATTGCACGCTGCTGACGATGCCGAGCTCCCGACCACTCTCAACGGCAAGTTCGCCAATATTAGTGAGCGGATTGCCAAAGTTGTCGTAGTTGATGGCGGCGTTATAGGTCTTCTCGCCTGTCGCAAGCGCGGTGCCGGCAGCGGCACTGTCGGTGATACCCTGCCGCAGATAATCGTAACCAGCAAAGTAGTTTGGATAGTCGCTGACATTGCCGTCGTAAGCGCCGGTCCCTGCCTCGGCGGACCAGGCCTGAGCAGGATCGTAGGACACCTCGCCTTCGGCCGTGTTGGTTGGCGTGGTCGAAGTGGTTAGAGGGAAGGTACTCATATGGTGGTGCACGGCAAAGTCGTCGTACGCTTCATGCCCCAGGCCGCCATGGCGGTAGTAGCTGGCAGCGTCCCAGGTGGTGGGGCTTGCGCCATCCGCAATCATCAGAATGACGTTGCGAGCAATTACGTCGTCATTCGCCGGTGGCGTGGGTGTTGCCGAGTCCATGGATGCGTCTCCGTGCAAAATGTTGGTCGCCATCACTGTCGACAGGCCGCTAATCGCCGCCGTCGAATACTGGCGATTTACTGAACCGTGCGACCCTATCCATGTCAATCACGTGACAAAATAGAAGCAACCCAGTGAAGAGGCTCATCTGCAACGTATCGGGCATTGTCCCCCAATTATTCTGCAACGCGTTCAAGCCAATGCTTACAATCCGTGGCTAGTGAACATTCGGACGCTTTGGCGGATGTTCCGCTGTCAACCCGCAAACAGTGCTCGCGCTGAGCGTCGATTGCTCCGGTACTTCGACGAATGCGAAGCGTAATCGCCTTGTTGCAGCGGTCGCCGGCCTGGGTGGCTTTGGGTAGGGTGAGGCCGGGGCGAGGCCCCTTCATCCTGCAGGGCCAGCCCTCATGCCGTTCAAGCTGAACGCTACTCGGCGCCATCACATTCCAAAGCAGCGGCACCGGGTTACCAACTGAGCCGAGTACGAAGCTGGTCTTCGCGCCCGCGGCAGCCTAACCGTCTGGTTCACGCCGGAGGCGGTGGAGGCTTGGAAGGCCGAGCCACGCACTGGCCGGGGCGGGCAGCCCTCGTATTCAGCCTTGGCGATCGCCACAGCCCTGACGCTGCGGGCTGTGTTCCGCTTGGCATTGCGCCAAACCGAGGGGCTGATCGCCTCCGTCTTGCAGTTGCTCAACCTCGACCTGCCGGTGCCGGACCCTAGCACCCTGAGCCGTCGGGCCGAGACGCTGGTGGTTCCACGGCATCTTGTTGCACGGGTCAGCGGCCTGGACACACTGAGCCCCGCTCGCTTCTAGGATCATGTGGTCCGGATGTACTCCGGCCGCCCAAGCTCGAGCATGTGGTTCAGCACCTTGGCAGCGATGGCCACCTCGGTCGCCTGGCGCCCATCCGTTTGTGAGCGTAGCCCGTCACCGATGACGCGCTTCCATCTCGAGATGTCCGCCTCCACCAGGGCACGTCAGTTGTATCCTGACGCCCGCTGCCAGCCCATGCGCCCACGCTCGGCAATACAGCACAGATGTGCATCCCGCCGTGTCGGCGCAGTCTCGACTGTGCCACTAGAGCATTTCAGGTTTAGTCGAACGCGTAGCCTGAGTTGGCAAGGTAGTTC
>NZ_JCACHA010000577.1:0-19331 GCF_059503625.1 Skermanella sp. | reverse complement strand
CTCGTGCTTGCCGAGACTATCCGCCATCAGCATCAATTCGGTTGCCGTCGACGCCCCGGTCCTGACGCCCTGCTGGCGGATCTTCGCAATGATGGTTTCGACGCCCTTTTCGTAAGCGGCGTGCTTTTCCTCGATGGACTTGATGCGCGCCATGTAGCCGTCGATTTCACGGGCATCCATCGAGCCGCGAGCATCGGTGATCAGCTTTTCCAGATCGACGATTTCACTATCCATCCTATGGGACAGCTTCCCGAACTCGGCCACGATCTGGTCGAAGTGGCTCTCCACCACCTCGACCTGACCTTCATGAAGGATCTTTTCGAACAGCACGGCCTGCTGAAGCTGATGCATCGTGATGTTTCGCAACTGGTCGCTGATCGGCAGGCTGCGGTCGGCAACCTGAGTCAGTTCATGGCCGATCCGTATCATGCTGGAATAGCTGACGGCAGAGACGATGCCGAGAAAGACCAGCGACATCGCCGTCAGGATATAGATGCGGGGACCGATCCGTAGGCCACGAACTAGGCTGAGCATAGGAATCCCTTTCAGGCGGCCGATTTCAAGAGTTTGAGCGTTTCGCGGATCGCGTTCAGCAGATCTTTGAGAAAGAGCGGCTTAGGTCGGAAGCTGAATCGAGGGCAAAATCGTGATATTCCTGATCGAGCCGCCTCTGGCGCTGAAGATTGCTCAAGTCCAAATGAATCCCGATAAAGGCAATCGGGTGCCCGGTGATTTCGTCCAGAACAGGAGCAAGGTACAGGCGGTTGAGGAAAGTGCTTCCATCGCGCCGGTAGCTGGTCAGGTTGACTTCGGTCGCCTCGGCCCTTGCAATAACCGCTCTTATACCAGGAGCCGAAGAGTTTGACCGGCGCTTCGGAAGTGTTGGGCCACGGCCCGGCCTACGAAGCAGGAGCCTGTAGGGTGGGCCGTGACCCACCAAACACTGTCCACACAGATCGATGTCTTCGGCCCCTGGTATTAGATGGGCAATCATGTTCGGTTCGGCCTTTGGACCTTGCAGCAGACGCCAGTTCTTGCCGATGATCTCGTCTTGCCGAGAACCGGCAAGGACGGAAAACGCCTTGTTGGCGTAGACGATGTTCATGGCACCGTTCGGCTCCGCAATGGCGCGGGCCAAATTGCTGGCCTCCATGGAGCGGAGCAGCGTCGTCTGACTTAGGGGCATAGCCTGTGTTCCGATTTCGGCGGACCCAGGCATGAAGATTTTCGCCCTAGTCAACCGACTCAATGAGTAAGTAATTCAATTTTAATACTGCAATATGCATGCCAAGGTTTTATCAAGATGTAATTCTACAATCGTCATATAAGAATAGGAAATTAGTAGTAATAAAAAGTCTTAAACTTTATCGATTGATTAATATCATGAGGAACGGAAGGTCAATAAACTATTTATTTACTATAACCTTCAGTAAGTCGAAGTGCATTCTGCATTGAAAGATGCAGAATGCACTTCGATGAGGGTGTATTTACTCGTTGCGGAAGTGGCACGCTGCGAGGTGCCCCGGTGCTACCGTGTCGAAGCCCGGCGCCGTCTCGGCGCAGACCGCCTCCGCGCGCGGGCAGCGGGTACGGAAATAGCAGCCGCTGGGCGGCGACAGGGGGGACGGCAGGTCGCCGGTCAGGGCGATCCGCCGCTTGGCCCGCTCGCGGTCGGGGTCCGGGATCGGGACCGCCGATATCAGCGCCTTGGTATAAGGATGGCGCGGGTCGCGGTAGAGCGTGTCGCGGTCGGCCATCTCCGCCTGCTTGCCCAGGTAAAGCACCATGATGCGGTGGCTGATGTGGCGGACGACGCTGAGATCGTGGCTGATGAAGATCAGCGACAGGTGGAATTCCCGCTGCAAGCGCATCAGCAGGTTGACGATCTGCGCCTGGATCGACACGTCCAGGGCCGATACCGGCTCGTCGCAGACGATCAGCTTCGGGTTCAGGATCATCGCGCGGGCGATGCCGATCCGCTGGGCCTGCCCGCCGCTGAACTCGTGCGGATAGCGGTTGATCATTTCGGGCAGCAGCCCGACCTTCGCCATCATCTCCTGGATGCGGGCGCGCTTCGCGTCCCGCTTCAACTCCGGATGGAAGGTGTGCAGCGGCTCGCCGATGATGTCGCCCACGGTCATGCGCGGGTCGAGCGAAGCCAGCGGGTCCTGGAAGATCACCTGCATGTCGCGGCGATGGGCGCGCATGCGGGATTCCGGCAATCCGGCCAGATCCTGGCCCAGCCACGCCACCGTACCGCCGGACGGCTCGATCAGTTTCAGGACGGCGCGGCCGAGCGTAGACTTGCCGCAGCCGGACTCGCCGACGATCCCCAGCGTTTCCCCCGGAAACAGGTCGAAGCTGACGCCATCGACGGCGCGGAGCCTGTCGGTGCCCCGGAACATGCCGCGCGGGATCGGGAAGGTGACGCTGATGTCGCGTACCGACAGGAGGGGGGCGGGATTCGACGTCATATCAAATTCACGAGGGCTGGCACAGGTGGCAGGCGGCGGAGCGAGCTGCTCCGGGCAGCGGGATCAGGGCCGGGATCTCGGCGACGCAGCGGTCGAAGCGCTTGACGCAGCGGTCATGGAAGCTGCATCCCGGCGGCAGGTGCTGGAGGTTTGGCGGCTGGCCGGGGATCGTCGGCAAGTCTTCCATCGTGTCGGAATCGATGCGCGGCATGCTGTTCAGCAAGGCCTGGGTATAGGGATGGCCGGGCCTGTAGAAGATATCCCGCACCTCGCCTGTTTCGATCACCCGGCCGCCGTACATCACCATCACCCGGTCGGCCAGTCCGGCGATCACGCCGAGATCGTGGGTGATCAGGACGATGGAGGTGTTGAACTCCCGCTTCAGATCGCCCATCAGATCGAGGATCGCCGCCTGGACCGTGACGTCCAGGGCGGTCGTCGGCTCGTCCGCGATCAGCAGGTCGGGACGGCAGAGCAGCGCCATCGCGATCATGACACGCTGGCGCATGCCGCCGCTGAACTCGTGCGGATACATGTCCAGGCGGCGCGGCGCCTCGGGGATGCGGACGAGGTCCAGCATCTCGACCGCGCGGCGGCGGGCGGCGCCGCGGTCCATGCCCTTGTGCAGCCGGAGCACCTCGACCATCTGGGTGCTGACCTTGAGGTACGGGTTCAGCGAGGTCATCGGGTCCTGGAAGATCATGGAAATCTTCTCGCCCCGGATGCGGTTGAGGGCGGGCGCCGGCAGGCCCAGGATCTCCTTGCCTCGATACAGGACGCTGCCCGTGGCGCGTCCGTTGCCGGCCAGCAGGCCCATGATCGACATGAAGAGCTGGCTCTTGCCGGAGCCGGATTCCCCGACCACGCCGACGGTCTCGCCGGGCATGATATCGAAGCTGACGTCGTTGACGGCGCGTACCTCGCCGTCGGGTGTCGCGAAGCCTGTGGTCAGGTTGCGCACGGATAGCAGAGAAGCCGAAGTCATAGACATGGCGTCAGCGGTCCTTGGGGTCGAGCGCATCGCGGATGCCGTCGCCGATGAAGTTGAGCGAGAACAGGGTCACGGCCAGGAATCCCGCCGGGAAGACCAGCATCCACCACGACGACTCCATATTGGCGGCGCCCTCGCTGATAAGGACGCCCCAGCTCGTCATCGGCTCCTGGACGCCAAGTCCCAGGAAGCTCAGGAAGCTTTCCAGCAGGATCACCTTGGGCACCGTCAGCGTCATGTAGACGACGACCGGACCCAGTGTGTTGGGGATGATGTGGCGCCGGATGATCGAGACGGGACGCACGCCACCCGCCCGCGCCGCCTCGATGAACTCCTTCCGCTTGATGCTCAGCGTCTGGCCCCGGACGATGCGCGCCATGTCCAGCCATTCCACCGCCCCGATCGCGACGAAGATCAGGACGATGTTGCGGCCGAAGAATACCATCAGCAGGATCACGAAGAACATGAACGGCAGCGAATAGAGCACATCGACCAGCCGCATCATGACGCTGTCCACCCGCCCGCCGAGATACCCCGCCGTCGCCCCGTACAGCACGCCGATCGTCAGGCTGACCGCCGTGGCGACAAGGCCGACCATCAGCGAGATCTGGCCGCCGTTGAGCGTCCGGACCAGCAGGTCGCGCCCGTTCGCGTCGGTGCCGAACGGGTGGCCGCCCGCCCAGTCCGGCGGCGTCATGATGGCGTCCCAGAAGATCTCGTCCAGTTCGTAAGGGACCAGCAGCGGCCCCACGAAGCAGGCCAGCACGACCAGCAGCAGGATTATGACGGCGGCGACGGCGGCCTTGTTGCGCAGCAGGCGACGGCCGGCGTCGCCCCACAGGCTGCGGCCCCGGACGGTCATCGGCCTGATGGCGCCCGGTCCCGCCAGGGAAGGATCGTTCATGACCATGACGGACCGGCCTCAATCGTAGCGGACGCGCGGGTCGAGCAGCCCGTAGGCGAGATCGACCAGCAGGTTGAAGACGATGATCAGGACGCCGTAGAAGATCACGACCCCCATCACCAGCGTATAGTCCCTGTTCAAGGCGCCCTGGACGAAGTAGCGGCCGATGCCGGGAATGCCGAAGATCTGCTCGATCACGACCGAACCGGTGATGACCGCCGCCGTCGCCGGCCCCAAATACGAGACCACCGGCAGCAGCGCTCCCTTCAGCGCATGGCGGAAGATCGTCACCCGCTCCGGCAGGCCCTTGGCCCTGGCGGTGCGGATGAAGTTGGAACGCAGCAGCTCGATCATGCTGGCCCTGGTCATGCGGGCGATATAGGCGATCTGCGGCAGGGCCAAGGCCAGCACGGGCAGCAGCATCTGCTGCCAGCTTCCCCAGCCGCCCGTCGGCAGCACACCCAGATGCACGCCCAGCACCAGCGTCAGCAGCGGCGCTATGACGAAGTTGGGTACCGCGATCCCGACCATCGCCGCACCCATCACGCCATAGTCCAGGCCGGAGTTCTGGCGCAGCGCCGCAAAGGCGCCCAGCGCCGTCCCGATCACCACCGCCAGCAGCATGGCGGTGCCGCCCAACTGGAGGGACACGGGAAAGCCGCTCCAGATCAATTGGGTGACCGAGAAGTCCTTGTACTTGAACGACGGCCCGAAATCGCCCTGGAGCACCTGCCCCAGGTAGCGGAAGTATTGCAGCGGCAGCGGCTCG
The DNA here is from genome assembly GCF_059503625.1 of Skermanella sp. Lineage (NCBI taxonomy): Bacteria > Pseudomonadati > Pseudomonadota > Alphaproteobacteria > Rhodospirillales > Azospirillaceae > Skermanella > Skermanella sp. Next base: position 14,193 of record NZ_JCACHA010000577.1, on the reverse strand, counting down.
TCCAGATGGTACGCGGCGGCCAGATTGCGCTCGATCTCCGCCAGCAGGGTCCGCTCCCCGTCGAACGGCCCGCCCGGCGCCAGCCGGACCAGGAAGAAGGTGATGGTCAGGATGACCAGCAGCGTCGGGATGGCGCCGAGTAACCGGCGCGCGGCATAGGTCAGCACGATGGTTGGACCTTTAAACTGCGGATAGCCGATCGTTCGGCTTTCGGCGGAAAGTGCTGGCTGGAAGGCGTTCCGGGATCACGGATGGACACGGATATCCACGGATGGACACGGATTGGATGGCCTCGAACTTGAAGGTCCTGAAGCACAACCTTGAGATTGTTTCTCTGACAGTTCCCTGGGCTGGCATGACCATGGCAGCCTGAAGCGTTGCGGCATCCGTGTCCATCCGTGGATATCCGTGTCCATCCGTGATCCTGTCAGTTCAGCTCAAATCACTCCAAGCCGGTCTCACAAGCTTGCGATCACTTCTCGACGCGCAGGTACCGTGTCGGGTGCCAGTCCATCAGGTTGTCCTGCCAGCCCTTGACGCTGTCGGAAACCATGTGCTGCTGGGTGTAGAAGTAGATCGGGATGATCGGCATGTCGGCCAGCAGGGTCTTCTCGGCCTCGGCCAGCAGCTTGAAGCGGGCGGCGGGGTCCTTCTCGTTGGCGGCCTTGTCGGCGGCCCGGTCGTAAGACGGGTTGGAGTAGCCCGCCGGGTTCTGCTCGCCGATGTCGCCGCGCAGCAGTTCCAGGAAGCTGTAGGGATCGACGTAGTCGCCGATCCAGGCGGCGCGCATGACTTCGAACTGCTTCTTGTTGCGGCTTTCCAGATAGACCTTCCACTCCTCGTTCCGGAGCGAGGTCTCGACGCCGAGGAACTGCTTCCACATGCCGGCGATGGCGATCGCGATCTTCTTGTGGTTGTCGTTGGTGTTGTAGAGCAGTTCGACCTTCAGCGGGTTGCCCTTGTCGAAGCCGGCATCGGCCAGGATCTTCTTGGCATCCGCCACGCGGGTCTTCTGGTCGGTTCCCGCCCAGGACACCTGCTGTTGCTCGTAGCCGGGCACGCCGGGCGGGACCCAGCCATAGGCCGGAAACTCGCCGCCCTTGGTGATCTGCTTGATCAGGATGTCCCGGTCCAGCGCCATCGCCAGTGCGTGCCGGAGCTTCGGATTGCTCTTGAACGGTTCGCGCGTGACGTTGATGCCGTAGTAATAGGTGCCGAAATAGGGCGAGTTGCGGAACTGGCCGGCCATGTTCTGCTCCAGCCAGGGGATCTGCTCCTGCGGCACGTCGTAGGTCGTGTGAAGCTCGCCGGCGCGGAACTGCTTCAGCTCGGTGCCGTATTCCTCGACCGGGTAGTAATAGACCGTGTCGATCTGGACGCTGGCGGCATCGCGGTACCTGGGGTTCTTGACCGCTTTGATATGGCCCTGCGGCACCCATTCCTGGATCGTGTAGGCGCCGTTGGTGACGATGTTGCCCGGCCGCGTCCATTCCGGCCCGAACTTCTCGATGGCCTGCCGAGGCACCGGATAGGCCGAGTGATGCATCAGCATCTGGAGGAAATAGGCGGTGGGAGCCCGCAACGTCACCTTCAGCGTGTGTTCGTCCACCGCTTCCGCCGCAAGCTTGTCCTTGGGCAACTCGCCCTTGGTGATCTGCTCGGCGTTCCGGATCGGCCACAGGATGAAGGCGTAGTTGGACGCGGTTGCCGGATCGACCATCCGTGCCCAGGAATAGATGAAGTCCGTGGCCGTCAGCGGCGAGCCGTCCGACCACACGGCTTCGGGACGGAGCTTGAAGGTGTAAGTCAGGCCGTCGTCGCTGACCTGCCAGCTTTCGGCGACGCCGGGACGAAGCGTGCCGTCGGGACCGGGATGGACCAGTCCTTCGAAGATGTCGATCTGGATGAAGGATTCGGGCACGCCGGTCGAAATTGCCGGGTCCAGCGATTCAGGCTCCGCGCCGTTGCCGCGCTTCAACACTGTCTCCGCCCGAAGAGAAGCGGCCGCGGGTAAAGTCAGCGCCAAGGCAAGCCCGGCACATGTCAGGAATTTGCGAAAATTCCGCATGTCGTGAAGCTCCATGTTCATTGGGTCCGGTCAGTGCCGTTCTTGTTAACCTTAACGTAAGGCAGCGTAATCCGTGGCGGCAATGGATTTTCAATCAGACCGGTCACTCGGTTGTGAATTAGCAACTATCTTTTGTGGTGACCGGCATCTTGGACGATTCGAGCCTGTTTGGGGTTATCCAGGCATTTCATACGTTAATGCGGTGCATGCCTCTCGAATGCAGCTTCCCAACCCCTAAGCCAGACGCCCATGCAGCCTCCGCCCGAGCCGAACTGCCCGACCCAGCATCTCTTCCACGACACCGATCCTGGTTCACCCCTGCTGGTGCCCGGCACGACCTGCTGGCGGCTGGAGCGCGCCCATCGCGTGGCCTTGATCGTGGATGCCGCCGACTACTACGCCGCCGTCAAGGCGGCGATGCGGAAGGCCAAGCGGTCGATCATCCTGCTCGGCTGGGATTTCGACACCCGCGTCGAGCTGGAAAAGGACCCGCTGGACCCGAAATTCCCCAACCGGTTCGGCGATTTCCTGGAACGGCTGGTGGCCGACAATCCGCAGCTTGAAATCCACGTCCTGAAATGGGACTTCTCGATGATCTTCGCGCTGGAGCGGGAGATCTTCCCGACCGCGCTGATGGACATGATCACCGATCCTCGCGTCACCTTCCGCGTCGACGGGGAACATCCGGCCGGCGCCTGCCATCACCAGAAGCTGGTGGTGATCGACGACGCGGTGGCGTTCTGCGGCGGCATCGACATCACGGCGAACCGCTGGGACACGCGTGGCCATATCGACCACGATACCCGCCGGCGGCGGCCCAACGGCGACCCCTACGATCCGTTCCACGACATGATGATGGCGGTGGACGGTCCGGCCGCCGCCGCCCTGGGAGAGCTGGCGCGCTACCGCTGGCGGCGCGGCACGGGAGAACCGCCGATCCCGCCGGTCACCAGCCCGTCGGACCCCTGGCCCGACCATCTCTCCGCCGACTTCGAGAACATCGAGGTCGGCATCGCGCGCACCTTGCCCCGCCACAACGAGCAGGCCGAAGCGAGGGAGGTGGAGGCCCTCTACACCGCCTCGATCGCGGCGGCCCGGCACAGCATCTATATCGAGAGCCAGTATTTCACGGCGGAATGCGTCGGCCAGGCGCTTCTGGCCCGGCTGGGCGATCCGGACGGTCCGGAGATCGTCGTGGTGACCCCGAAGAACTGTCCCGGCTGGCTGGAGGAGGAGCTGATGGGTCGGGCGCGCCGGCATCTGGTCAACCGCCTGCGGAACGCCGATACCCACGGCAAGTTCGGGATCTACGGAGCGGTCACCCCGACCGGCGTGCCGGTCACGATCCATTCCAAGACGGTGGTGATCGATGACCGGCTGCTCCGGATCGGATCCAGCAACCTCAACAACCGGTCGATGGGATTCGACACGGAATGCGACCTCGCGGTGGAGGTCATAGCGGGCGCGCCGGACGAGGAAACCCGGCGCGCCGCCATCGTCCGCTACCGCGACGGGCTGCTGGCCGAGCACCTGGGCGTGCCGCCCGAGCAGGTCGCGGCCAAGCTGGCGGAGACCGGTTCGATGATCCGGACGATCGAGCATTTCCATGACCCCGATCGCCGCCGGCTGGAACCTGTCAGGGTCAACGAAGTTGACGGTGTCGATGCCTTCATCGCCGAGACCCACCTGTTCGATCCGGAACGACCGATAACCGCCGAGGAACTGACCCGCCAGATCATGCCGGACCTTGAAAAGCCGACCCCGAAGTTGAAGTTCCGGATGGTGGTGGCGCTGATGGTGCTTCTGCTGGCGGGGCTTGCCGCCCTGTGGCGCTTCACCGATCTCAGCGAGCTGGCGACGGTGGACGGCATCCTGGACTGGGCGCAGAGCCTTGCGGCGATGCCGCTGGGGCCGCTGGTCGCGGTAGCCGTCTATGTCGCCGGCGGGTTCGTCATGTTCCCGGTCATGGTGCTGATCGCGGCTACGGCCATCGCGTTCGGGCCGCTGCTGGGGTTCCCCACGGCGCTGGCCGGCTGCCTTGCCAGTGCGGCGGCGCTGTTCTGGGTCGGGCGGCTGGGCGGTCAGCGATGGGTCAGGCGGTTCGGCGGGCGGTTCGTCAACAAGGTCAGCCGGAAGCTTTCGGATCAGGGTATCCTGGCGGTCGCGGTGATCCGCGTCATACCCGCCGCACCCTTCAGCGTGGTGAACGTGGTGGCGGGCGCGTCCCATCTGCGGTTCACTGACTACATGATCGGGACGGCGTTGGGCATGGCGCCCGGTGCGCTGGCCTTCAGCCTGCTGGGCAGCCAGCTGGAGCGGACGCTGCGGGAGCCGTCGGCCACCAGCATCGCGGTCGCGGTCGGGATCGCGGCGGTTGCCGCCAGCCTGGGCTGGGTCGCCAACAAGCTGCTCGGCCGCAAGGCCGGCGGGACTGATAAAGCAACGGCAAGAGCGGGGTAAGGATAGCGTGGCTGATTTGCCAGACAATACCGTCACCGACACCGGAAGCGAGATCGAAGCCGATGCCGAGGGCATCGACGTGCGCGACGAGCGGCCGGGCGAGGCGCCGGCCGGGCTGAGTTCCTTCCGGATCGCGACCTACAACGTCCATAGCTGCGTCGGTATCGACGCCAAGTTCGCGCCCAGCCGGATCGCGGCCGTCGTCAAGGCGCTGGAGGCCGACGTGGTCGGGCTTCAGGAAGTCGGGTGGCATCACAGGGGCGAAGTCGGCCTGGACCAGTTCGAGTACCTGGCGCGCGAAACCGGCATGAAGGCCTGGCCCGGCCCGACCAAGCACCATGAGCGCGCCCATTACGGCAATGCGCTGCTGAGCCGGCTGCCGGTGCTGGAGGTCCGCCCGATGGACCTGTCGCTGCCCCACCGCGAACCGCGCGGCGCCATCGACGCCGACATCCAGGTCGGCGACAAGGTGGTCCGGGTGATCGTCGCCCATCTCGGGCTCGACCCTTGGGAGCGCAACGCCCAGATCACCCGCGTCCTTCACACGGTGGAGCGCGGTCCCGAGCGGCCGACCGTGTTCATGGGCGACCTGAACGAGTGGCGGCCCCGATCGCCCCGGATCAAGCGGCTGATGCACAGCTTCGCCGACTGCGCCGCCCCCCGCAGCTTTCATGTCCGGATGCCCACATTGCGGCTGGACCGCATCTTCGTGTCGGAAGGGCTGGTGCTGTCGAACTACGACGTCGTCAAGACGGTCCTGACCAAGCGGGCGTCGGACCATCTGCCGGTGCGGGCGACCGTCGCCTTGAAGAACTGACGGAGCCGGTGGCCGTATCTTGAACGACCGACTCAGCCGCTTAGGCATGACCGCCGCCCGCTTCGCCCTGTCGGGAGCGCTGCTCTGGCTGCTGCTGAGCCGAACCGACGCCTCGGCCCTGATGGCGCGCGCGGCGGCGATCGATCCGCGCTGGCTGGCCGCCGCCTTCGGGTTGACGGTCGTGCAGGTCGTCCTGATCTCATGGCGCTGGGCCGTCATCATGGCGGGCCTGGACGCCTCCATCGGGACGATGCGGGCGCTGAGGATCAACCTCGCCGCGTTCTTCCTGGGGCAGGCGCTGCCGACCTCCATCGCGGGCGACGCGTGGCGGGTGCTGAAGATCCGGAGCCTGGGCTTCGGCATCGGGACCGGCCTGCGCGGCGTACTGATCGACCGGACGACGGCGATGATCGGACTGGTGCTGGTCGTGCTGGTGACCGCGCCGCTGCTGCTGGCCCGCATGCCGGACCCGGCGATGCGGTGGAGCGTGGCTGCGGGCCTGGGATTGGGGGCCGCCCTGCTGGCGCTGGCGCTATCGGCGGACTGGCTGTCGGGGCGTTGGGCTTCCGGCAGGCTGAGCGGAGTGGCCGAGTTCGGCCGGGCGGTGCGCGGACTGCTGAGCCGTCCGGTCACCGCCATCCCCATTATCGGCGTCTCGGTCCTGGTCCACCTGCTGGCGGGGGCGACCATGTGGCTGATCGCCGGCAGCCTGGGGCTGCCGGTCGGCTTGGTCGATTGCCTCGTCCTGATGCCGCCGATCGTGCTGGTTGCGGGGATGCCGCTGTCGATCGCCGGCTGGGGCTTGCGGGAAGGCGCCGTCGTCGCCGTCTTCGCGCTGGTCGGCGTGCCGATGGACGGCGCCTTGCTGATGTCGGTCCTGCTGGGCCTGCTGCTCCTGCTGGTCAGCCTGCCCGGCGGGCTGGTGCTGGCGTTCCCGGAACCGGGACCCGGTCAGGCGGCGCCGCGCCGGATCCGGTAGGTGAAGACGCCTTCGGCCTGGGTATGCTCCACCAGTTCGTGCGCCGTGGTGTTGCAGAAGTGCCTGAAGTCGATCACCGAGGCCGGGTCGGTGACCAGCACGATCAGTTCCTCGCCCTCCGCCATGTGGTCTAGCTGACGGCGGGTGCGCAGGATCGGGAGCGGACAATGCAAGCCCCGAACGTCCAGTTCCCGTGCCATGGATTTCCCTCTTACGCGATCTGTGTCAGAGGGAGAGTGTAGCCTAGTTCGGCACCGCGAACACGGCCCGGCCGCTCATGCCTGCCAACAACTCGCCCGGACGGCTCGCGACCTTGCCGAAGACCTTGATCGACTGGCTGACCGGATCGATCCGGGCCGACAGCCGCGTCACCTCCGCATCGAAGGTCTTGCCGGTTTCCTCTATCAGCACCTTGAACTTGTTGCCGGGCGTCAACCAGACCAGCCAGCGGGACGGGACGATCATCTCGACCTCCAGGTCGTGGTCGTCCAGGATCTCCAGCAACTCCTTGCCTTCGCTGACATATTCGTAGCGTCGGACCTTCATTTCCGCGACCCGGCCGGGGAAGGGGGCGGTGACGACGCAGCGCTCCACCATGATACGCGTCATGGCGGTTTCGGCCTCGGCGGCGCTGAGCTGGGCGGCGGCTGCTTCCAGTTCCAGGGTGCTGACGGACCCCAGCTTGTCGAGGCGAGAATTGACCTCGTAAGCCTTGCGGGCGGCCTGCTGCTGGGCCGAGGCCTTGTTGAGGCGGGCTCGGTGGGGGGCGCAGTCGAAGCCGACCAGCTTCTGGCCTTCCTTGAAGCGGTCGCCCTCGCGCACGGTCAGATCGTCGATCTTCCCCGGCAGTTCCGACGCCAGCATCGTGCTCCGGCGCGGACTGATCTGAGCCCGGATCTCCGGGACACCGGACCCGATACCGGATTCCGGTATCTGGGCCGATGCTGGAACTGCCGCCGTCAACAGGGCGGCGGCAAGCGGATAGGCGAACCACCTGACCTTGCGCACAGTGTTACCTGAAGTTGGAGATGAGGGGCTTGCGGTTCAGATTGCTCTTGCGGGTGGTCGGGACGAGATTGGACGGAGCCTGTTCCATCGATACGGGAACGATCCCGGCAACGGGCGTCTCGATTGCCGCGGGATCGACCTTGGCGGCGGGCGCTTCCGTCTGGACAGGTTCGACCTTGGCGACGGGAGTGACCGCTTCGACAGGTTCGGCCGCGACCGGTGTAGCGACAGGTGCCGGCGCCAGAACGATAGGGGCCGCCGGTGCGGGAGCCGGTGCCGGTGCCGGTGCCGGTGCTGCTACCGCTACCGGGGCGGGCGCAGCAACCGGTGCCGCTACGGGGACGGGTGTCGGAACCGGCGCCGGAGGTATCCACTGGCCCGACTGCCAAGTCGCGTTCGTGGCTCCGAAAGCCGCCGAAAGCGCCTTGATGTCGTGGCCCTGCACCTCGGCCGGCAGCGGGTCCAGACCGAGCGAGACCATCAGGTTGGCCGTTGCCGCCTGCACGTCCGCATAGGCGCGGTCGCGCGACAGTTCCGCCGAGATCGCCGAAGCGGCGGCACGGACCCGCTCCAGCACGTTCTGGGCCTCGCCGGCCTCGGCGTTCCTGGTGTTGTCGAAGATGCGCTGCTCGATCAAGTTGAGCAGGTCGGCCTGCTCGAAGTTGCGGCGTGCCCGCTGGTATTGCTGATAGCCGACATGGACCTGGGTCAGCGTCGCCATGCTAAGCGCCAGACGGCGGGTTTCGCCGAGATCCTGCTGGGCTTCGGCCGCTGCGACTGCCGCCGGCCCCGACAGCAGGGTCAGCAGGTTCCAGCTTACCCGCAACCCAGCTTCCGCCCAGAAGTTGTTCTGTACGTAGGAGTTGCTGTCGTAGTTGCCGCCGCCGGTGAAGGTCAGGCCGGGCAGCAGGCGAAGGATCGCCTTCCGCACTTCCGCCGAGCTGATCCGTTGCTGGTACTGCTCTTCCCGCAGTTCCGGCCGGTTGGTCAGCGCCGCCGACTCCATCTCCTCGAGCGTCAGCTTGACCGGCGGAATGTCGCGCTTGAACCCTTGCGGCAGCGCTAGCGTGAAGGGCTGTCCGGGCTGGAGGTTCATCAGGGCACGAAGCTGCGCCTTGGCGATGGCCAGGTCCTGCTCGACCGATTCGAGCTGGCGCATGATCTCGATCACGGCCTTCTGGTAGCGCAGGACTTCCAGCGGCGGACGCAGGCGCTGCTGCTCGACCGCGCGGGCGTCGGCCAGCGCGCGGCGCGCCTCCTCCAGCACGGGTGCGATGGCCGCCTGGATACGTTCGCCCGATACGGCCTGCCAATAGGCGGAGCGCACCTGCTGGGCCACGGAGTGGACCACCCGCCGGCGGCGCTCGCCAGCGATCAGGGTGCGGTCGGCCTGCTGGCGCGCCTGATAATAGCTGACGCCGAAATCCAGTACGTTCCATGACATGGTCAGGTCGGCGGTGGCGCGTTCCTGGTCCTGGCTGACCGAGGGATCGGTGGACCGGACGCCGGTGCGCGTATTCTCGCTGACGGTCAGGTTCTCGTTCGACCGGGCGGTGCCGGCGGCGGATGCCGTCAGCTTGGGCAGCATGTCGTAACGGCTTAGGTCGAGCTGCCGGTTTTGCAGGGCCTGATCCATTGCGGTCAGGCGATAATCGTAATTGTACTTGATGGCGCGGGCGATCGCCTCTTCCAGCGAGATCGGGCCGGTTACCGGTTCCTGGTTCTCGAAAAGGTGTCGTCGGTCGGCAGAGACCAGCGCCGCCCGCTCTTCCGGCGTGACGGGTTCGGGGGTCAGGGCACAGCCCGCTGCCGAGATCATCACGAAGGCCAATGCCACATAGTGTAAATGCTTCTTGCCCGGCTGAAGACGCGCTGCCTTTTTCATCGTAATGACGTCGTGCATAGTATCCCCATAAAGCCGTTATCCCCGGCCTGAATAATCTTAGGCATTACACCTTAAGAAATAGATACTCAACTTGTGGAGTATCATCCAGTCGTCAAGCAATCCGTTCGGCGGAATAACGTTAAAAATTGTCATTAAATGTCATAATGTGCCGTGTTGGCAACACTGTGACAAAGATGGAAACGCAGTGACCGGCGGGCGCCGGTCCGTTGGAACGGATCGGCGCCCGCCGGTTCGGCGAAGCCTCAGGCCGCCTTGTCGGTATCGTCGATGCCTGCCACCTTCAGCAGACTTTCGAGCAAGGCGAGACCTTCGGCCATGAAGCCGTTCTGTCCGCTTGCCGCCTTGAGCTGCGCCGTCAACGACGGTCTGCCCAGAAGTGCCGCTTGAGCGGTCTGCCGGTCGGCAGGGCGGCCGGCATCGGTTCTCTGCTGGCCGGCGTTGTCCTGTCCGTCCTGGCCTTCACCGGCCGGCTGGTTGCCGTTTTCGTTGACGTCCAGCTTGAAGTTGACCGTGGCCTCCGATCCGGCGGTGTCACGGGCCGTCACCTTGATCTGCAACTCCTGCTTTTCACCCTCTGGCGGCTTGCCGGTGAAGGTGCCGGTGGTGGCATCGAACTTCAGCCAGGACGGCAAGGGCGAGCCGTCTTCCAGGGTAGCCTGGATGGTGACGACGGCCTTGGGATCGGTATGCCCGAAGACACCGGCCGGGATCTTGAAGCTGTCTCCCGATGTGCCGCCGACCTGCTGGGTCGATACTTCCGCACGGACGGAGAGGCCGGTGCTGACGGCGCCGCCGTCCGAAGAGAAGCCGGTTCCAGTCCCGCCACCGGCTGCGTTGCTGGTGCCGGAGGCCGGCGATGGGCCGACGCTGATCAACGTCGACTGACTGGCCGGTATGCTGATCGAGTTGGCCGACGAAGTGTTGCTGGACGTCGTGTTGCTGGACGAGGTGGTTGTCGTAACGGTCGAAGTCGTCGTGGTGAGCGTCGGCGTATCGGTTTTGGAGCTTGTCGAAGGCGAGTCTGAGTTCGAGTTCGAGTTCGAAGATGAATTCGAGCTAGAGTTCGAGTTCGAATTCGAGGAAAAGTTCGACGAATTCGACGAATTCGAAGACAGATTGTTCGTCGAGGTGGTCGGCGTGAAGAGCGGCAGGATGATCGGCGCGGTCGGGGTCGTCGGCGTCACATCGGTTGTCGTGGGCGTCGAGGGGGTTGGTGTCGTGGGCGTAACCGGCGGCGGCGGCGGTGCCGCCACCGTATCCTCGGCGCCCTTGATCGTGACCGTCAGCACGGCGGTATCGGTCAGGACCCCGTTCGAGACGGTATAGTTGAAGCTCTCGGACAGGCTGGCGTCGGCGCCCAGGGCATTGACCGCTGCATTGTCGTTGTTCACGGCATAGGTATATGTGCCATCCGCCTTCAGCGTCAGGGAGCCGTACAGCCCGGCAAGGGCCGTTCCGACGCTGCCGGCATTCCCGCCGCCTTCGGTGGCGCCCAGGCGCACGCCGGCAACCGTCCGGGTCAGGCCGGTGTTGGCGTCGGTGTCGTTGGTCAGCACGTTGCCGGTGGCATTGCTGCCGGCCGTCCCGTTGGAAATGCCGCCGGCTTCGAGGGCGCTGCCGGTATCGTTCGCGGCGATGGGGGCATCCACGGTCCCCGCGACCGCGACGCTCAGCGTGGTGCTGCTCGTGACCCTCCCGTCCGACGCGGTGACGGTGAAGCTTTCACCGGTCGCGGCGCTCGCCGCATTGATGGCGACACCGTTGGGGACGAGGACGAAGGCGCCGGTCGCGCTGTTGACATGGAGCGTCCCATAGGCGCCGGTCCGGGACACGTCGTAAGTAATGCCGTTCGACGTGAAGGTGCCGCCTGCAATGCCGCCATCGATGCCGAAGACCAGTCCATCGGTGTCGGTATCGGAAGCGGCGAGACTGCCGGCGCGGTTGGCGAAGGTATCGGCACCGGCGGTATCCGCGAAGGTGAGGACGGCAGGCGCCGCCAGCGACGGGGCCGTGTTGGCGACACCGGATCTGGCCGAGGCGCTGGTCTGGGTCGAGTTGCCGTTTGCGTCGTTGGCGGTGACGACGACGCGGACGAACTTATGAGCATCCGCTGACGACAGTGCGTATGTGGCGGCGGTCGCCCCCGTGATGGCGGTTTCGCCGGTGCCGGCGGCGTCGGCCGCACGGTACCATTGGTAACTATAGGTCACCGCATCGCTGTCGCCGTCGCTCCAGGTGCCGGTGCTGGCCGACAGGCTTCGGCCAACGGCAGCGGTTCCGGAAATGGTTGGAACGACTGAGTTGACCGGAGCGGTGTTGGCGACGACCGTCCTGGCCGAGGAAGCCGTTTCGGTTGTTCTGCCCTGGGAGTTGGAGGCGGTGACCACGACGCGGAGGTTCTTGTGGGCATCGGCCGTGGTCGGCGCGTAGCCGGCCGACGTGGCGCCCGAGATGGCTGTTTCGTTGGTGCCGGCGCCGTCGTCCGAGCGGTACCACTGATACGTATAGGTGATGTCGCTGTCGGTGTTGGTCCACGAACCGGTACCGGCGGTAAGCGTCCCGCCGACGGAATTGGTGCCGCTGACTGCCGGTACCGCCGTGTTGACCGGGGCCGAGTTGGCGATCGACGTCCGGGTGGACGCGGCGGTTTGCGTCGAGCTTCCGTTGCCGTCGTTGGCGGTGACGACGACGCGGACATACTTGTTGGCGTCGGCGGAAGTCAGCGTGTAGGCGGCGGCGGTCGCCCCGCCGATCGCGGTCTCGCCCGTCCCGCTGCTGTCGGTGGCGCGGTACCATTGGTAACTATAGGTCACCGTATCGCTGTCGGTGTCGCTCCAGGTGCCGGTGCCGGCGGAGAGTGCATTGCTGACGATGGTGGTGCCGGTGATCGCCGGAACCGCCGAGTTGACGGGGGCGGTGTTGGCGATCGTCGTGTAGGTGGACTGGGCCGTCTGGGTCGAGCTGCCGTTGGCATCGTTGGCGGTAACGACGACCTTGAGGAACTTATGGGCGTCCGATGTCGTCGGCGTGTAGCTGGCAGCCGTGGCACCCGAGATCGCCGTGGCTCCCGTGCCGGCGGCATCGGTGGCGCGGTACCATTGGTAACTATAGGTCAGCGTATCGCCGTCGGTGTCGGACCACGTGCCGCTGGTGGCGGTCAGTGCGTTGCCGACCGTCGCGGTTCCGCTGATCGCCGGAACGGCCGAGTTCACCGGGGCGGTGTTGGCGATGGTGGTGTAGACGGATTCCGCCGTCCGGGTCGAGCTGCCGTTGGCGTCGTTGGCGGTGACGACGACCTTCAGGAACTTGTGGGCGTCCGAAGTCGTCAGCGTATAGGACGCCAGGGTAGCACCGGTTATCGCGGTAGCGTTGGTGCCGCTGCTGTCCGTAGCGCGGTACCATTGGTAGCTATAGGTCACCGTATCGCTGTCGGTGTCCGTCCAGGTGCCGCTGGTGACGGTCAGCGCGTTGCCGACCGTTGCCGTCCCGCTGATCGCCGGAACGATCGAATTGACGGGGGCGGTGTTGGCGATCGTCGTGTAGGCGGATTCCGCCGTCTGGGTCGAGCTGCCGTTGGCGTCGTTGGCGGTGACGACGACCTTGAGGAACTTGTGGGCGTCCGAGGTCGTCAGCGTATAGGACGCCAGCGTGGCTCCGCTGATCGCGGTGGCTCCCGTGCCGCTGCTGTCCGTGGCGCGGTACCATTGGTAGCTATAGGTCACCGTGTCGCTGTCGGTATCCGACCACGTGCCGGTCGTCGTGGTCAGCGCATTGCCGACGGTGGCGGTGCCGCTGATCGCCGGGACTGCCGAGTGGACCGGGGCGGTGTTGGCGATGGTGGTGTAGACGGATTCCGCCGTCCGGGTCGAACTGCCGTTTGCGTCGTTGGCGGTAACGATGACCTTCACGAACTTGTGGGCGTCCGAGGTCGTCAGCGTATAGGACGCCAGCGTGGCTCCGCTGATCGCGGTGGCTCCCGTGCCGCTGCTGTCCGTGGCGCGGTACCATTGGTAGCTATAGGTCACCGTGTCGCTGTCGGCATCGGTCCAGGTGCCGCTGGTGGCGGTCAGCGCGTTGCCGACGGTGGCGGTGCCGGTGATCGCGGGCGCCACGGTGTTCGACGGCTCGGTATTGGCGATGGCGGTATAGGCGGACTGGGTCGTCTGGTCCGAACTGCCGTTGCCGTCGCTGGCGGTGACGACGACCTTCAGGAACTTGTGCGCGTCGGAGGCCGTCGGCGTATAGGACGCCAGGGTAGCACCGGTTATCGCGGTAGCGTTGGTGCCGCTGCTGTCGTCCGCGCGGTACCACTGGTAGCCATAGGTCAGCGTGTTGTTGTCGGCATCGGTCCAGGTGCCGGTCGTGGCGGTCAGCGCGTTGGCGACCTTTGCCGTCCCGGTGACCACCGGGATTGCCGTGACGAGGGGGATGTCGTTGACCCCGGTCAGGTTGATGGTCAGCGTCTTCTGATCGCTCAGGCTGCCGTCGGAGGTGGTGAGCGTGAAGGTTTCCGTGGCATTGGCGGTCAGCGCGTTGATGGCGCCGGCGTTGGGGACGTAGACATAGGCTCCGGTGGTGCTCAGCAGGTACAGGGTGCCGTAGCTGCCGGTCTTCGACACGTCGTAGGTGATGGCGCCGACGGTGCCGCCCGTGGTCCCGTTGCTGATGCCGTAGGTCAGCGCTGTGCCCTCGACGTCGGATGCCGCCAGCGTGCCGGTCCGGTTGGTGGAGAAGGCGTCGGCGGCGGACGTGTCGGTCAGGCTGATCGCGGTCGGCGTGGTCAGGACCGGTGCGTCGTTGACGGCGGAGATCGCGATCGAGGCAGTGTCCGTCACCGACGAGTAGGCCGAATTGCCGCCGTTGCCGGTCGACGTATCCGCGGTGCTTCCGGCGGTTCCGGCCGACTTGTCCCAGGCGCGGAAGGTGATGGTCGCCGAACCGTTGTAGTTGAGCGT
>NZ_JCACHA010000576.1:6186-19624 GCF_059503625.1 Skermanella sp. | reverse complement strand
CTGGGATGTTCAAGGAACAGGGATAGCGAAAATACGTTGTATCCCCATGGAAAATTCCTATCCGCTGCCGCGCAGACTCCGGGCGTCGATTCCGCGCCGGTTCCTGCGCACTCGTCCCCGCGTCTGTGCCGCTCCCAGAGACCTGACGTTGCTCGACACCGCCGTCCGGGAATTCTGCCTTGAAGATCCTGGAGCCGTCGCCAATACGGTCAAGATTGTCGGGCGCTACGGCATCAAGCGCCACGTCCTGATCCCAGCCTTCGCCCTGTGCTGGGCCATGGGCCGGCGCAACGGCGACCCCGGCCTCGAGCATACCGGCAAGGTTGGCTTGGCCGGCGTCGTTGGGACGGCGCTGGTGGCAGAAGCGATCAAGCGCCAGCTCTGCCGGTCGCGTCCCGTCGATTGCGGCGACGCCGGCGAATGGGGGACGGAGGGCGCCCGCTCGTTCCCGTCCGGCCATGCCGGTACGGCTTTCGCCACCGCGACAGCGATCGCCTGCACCGCCGGCGACCGCAGGATCGGTGCGGCGGCCTTCGCGGCCGCCGGCGTGCTGGCGGGAGGCCGCGTGATCGCCGACCGCCACTGGACCACGGACATCATGGCCGGCGCCGTCTTGGGCACGGCTGTCACGGCCCTGGCGGCCTATTGGCTGAACCGCGGGCGGGACGCGTAGCATAGCTTGCTATCCGGGACATTAGGAGGGCCTGCGTTCCTCGCTCTGGTAATCCGGCGGCCGGCTTGGCAGGTTCGGCCGCACCTGGAAGCAACCGGAGCGGGGCCGATCGATGGGGAGCGGGACAAGGCGGACGGGCGGCAGCATCGTCTCGATACAATATCTCCGCGCCGTGGCGGCGCTCCTCGTCGTCTTCCACCACGCGATCTACCAGATCAAGGAGTACCAGAGCCTTTTCGAGGGCGGCATCTGGCGGTTCGGCGCATCCGGCGTCGATATCTTCTTCGTGATCAGCGGCTTCATCATGTGGGTGACGACGGCGGAGCGTTCCATCACGCCGCTGGCCTTCATGAGGAACCGGATCGTCCGGATCGTCCCGATGTACTGGATCGTGACGCTGGGGCTGTTCGCGCTGTCGTCGGCCCTGCCCAACGCCATCATGATCGTCGACACCACGCCCGGCCACCTCGTGCGGTCGCTCCTGTTCATCCCGCATCCGGACCCGGCGCAGCCGGAGCGGCTGTGGCCGCTGCTGCTGACGGGGTGGACGCTCAATTACGAGATGTTCTTCTACGGCATCTTCGCCTGTGCGCTGCTCCTGCCGCGCCGGATCATGCTGCCGGCGGTCTTCGCGGTGTTCCTGGGCCTGACGCTGGCAGGGTTCGGCGGACTGGCCTCCGGCCCGGCGCTGAGCTTCTGGACCGAGTCCATCGTGATGGAGTTCGTGGCCGGCATGCTGGTCGGGCGCCTGTACCTTGGCGGACGCCTGTCGTTTTCCACCCCCGCATCCGCCGCCCTCGTCGCCGCGGGCGGAATCCTGCTGGTGGCGGCGACGCCCTGGGCCGCACCGCAGACCCGGCTGCTGGCCTGGGGGCTTCCGGCGCTGATGATCGTCATCGGCGCGCTGTCGCTGGAAAGCCGCCGGCAGCTACGCGGCAAGGGCGTGCTGGAATTGCTGGGCGACGCGTCCTACTCGATCTACCTGACGCATATCGTGACGCTGGGCGCGCTCCGGACCTTCTGGACCATGGCCGGCTGGACCGCTCCCGGCCCGGCCAAGCCCGGACTGCCCGCCGCGGTCACCTTCATCTGCGTCGCCACGCTGGTCTGCACGGCGGTCGGCGTGGCGGCCTATGCCGGCCTGGAAGCGCCGGTCACGCGCGCCGCCAAGCGGTTGAGGCTCGGAGCCCGGCGGACGCCGGCGCTCGGCTGAAACCGGCGGAGCATCGCTTAAGGGGGAAAGAAGAGGGAGATGGTGTCCGCGGCGGGATTCGAACCCACGGCCCCAGGATTCATACCACTTCGGCTTTCGCCGCCGCCTGAAGGCGTTCGTGGTCTGGACTGTCCCTTCACCATGGGCCGAAGCCGACAGGTGCCGCCCGTCCAGTCTCTACACCTTCCATTCCACGCCGGTCGCCCTGCGGGAGTGGCTTGGCTCGGGATCGGCAAGATACCCGAAGGCATCCCAGCTTTCCCCGACTTTGAGCGGATCCGTTGCGAGGTTTCCCGGCGCAACGCCCAATTTTGCAACAAGGAATCCTGTGCTCTATCCTGCTGAGCTACGCGGACATTATCTCCGGCGCAATCTCTATCCGTTTTCCGGCCGCCGGGCAACCCGCAATTGACCGCCGCCGTATCGACCGGAACGCCCGACCGTGCTATGTGCTTGCCCATGACCGACGCCTCCCAGACAGACGCTTCCCCGGCCGCCTCACCGGCGGCATCCGTGGAACCCGCCGCCGCAGCAAAGCCCGCCGATGCCCTGTATCTGGTGGACGGCTCCGGCTTCATTTTCCGCGCCTTCCACGCGATCCCGCCGCTGACCCGCAGCGACGGCACGCCGGTCAACGCGGTGATGGGCTTCACCAACATGCTGATGAAGCTGCTGGCCGATCACCACGCCGAAGCTGTGGCGGTGATCTTCGACAGCAAGCGGCTGACCTTCCGCAACGACTTCTATCCCGACTACAAGGCCCACCGCCCGGAGCCGCCGGAAGAGCTGAAGCCCCAGTTCGGCATCATCCGGGAAGCGGTCGAGGCCTTCTGCGTCCCCAGCATCGAGCTGGAAGGGTTCGAGGCCGACGACCTGATCGCGACATATGCCCGGCTCGCCCGCGAGCAGGGCCGGCCGGTCACCATCGTATCGTCCGACAAGGACCTGATGCAGCTGGTCGGCGACGGCGTCGGCATGCTGGACCCGATGAAGAACAAGACGATCGGGGTGGAAGAGGTCTTCGAGAAGTTCGGCGTCACGCCCGACAAGGTGGTGGACGTACAGGCACTGGCGGGCGACCCGATCGACAACGTACCGGGCGTGCCCGGCATCGGCGTCAAGACGGCCGCCCAGCTCATCGGCGAGTACGGCGACCTGGAAGCGCTGCTGGAGCGCGCCGGCGAGATCAAGCAGCCCAAGCGCCGGCAGGCGCTGATCGACAATGCCGAACTGGCGCGGATCTCCAAGCGGCTGGTCAAGCTCGACGATCGGGTGGCGGTGCCGACTCCGCTCGACGACCTCAAGGTCCGCGAACCCGACCACGAGAAGCTGCTTGGCTTCCTGCGGCAGCAGGGCTTCCGTTCGATCATCACCCGCGTCGAGAACGAGATCCGGGCCGACGGCAGGCTGGTGGACGGCGCGTCGGCCCCGCAGCCCGCCGCTTCCAGCGGAGAAGCCGCCACCGGAGAGACACCGGCGCCATCCCCGGCGGCAAGCCCGCGCGCCCAGTTCGACGGCAAGGGCAGCTACGAGCTGGTCCAGACGGCCGAGGCGCTGGACCGCTGGATCGCGGCGGCCTACGAAGCCGGCACGCTTGCGGTCGATACGGAAACCGACAGCCTGACCGCGTGCAGCTGCAAGCTGGTCGGCATCTCGATGGCGGTGGAGCAGGGTGCGGCCTGCTACATCCCGGTCGGCCATGTCGGACCGGACGGCGCGAAATCCGAAGGCTCGCTCGACCTGATGCCGTCGGACGCGCCGAAGCAGTTGCCGGTGGACGAGGTCGTAGCCAAGCTGAAGCCGCTGCTGGAGGACCCCACAGTCCTCAAGATCGGCCATAACCTCAAGTTCGACATCCAGGTCTTCGGCAGCCACGGCATCCGGCTGGCCCCGATCGACGACACCATGCTGATCAGCTACGTGCTGGAAACGGGCCTGCACGGCCACGGCATGGACGAGCTGGCGAAGCTCCACTGCGGCTATACCCCGATCACCTACGATCAGGTCACCGGCACCGGCAAGTCGCGCGTCACCTTCGACCGCGTGGCGCTGGACAAGGCGACCGAATACGCCGCCGAGGACGCCGACGTGACGCTCCGGCTGCACCATGCGCTGAAGCCGCGCCTCGTGCCCGAGCGCCTGACGACGCTGTACGAGACGATCGAGCGCCCGCTGATCCCCGTCGTCGCCGACATGGAGGCGGAGGGCATCCTGGTCGACCGCGCCGTGCTGTCCGACCTGTCGCGCGACCTGGGCGCGCGGCTGGCCGAGCTGGAGACGGAGGTTCACCGGCTGGCCGGCCACCCGTTCAACGTCGGCTCGCCCAAGCAGCTGGGCGAGGTGCTGTTCGCCGAGATGGGGTTGGCGGGCGGCAAGAAGGGCAAGACGGGGGCTTATTCGACCGACAGCGCCACGCTGGAGCCGCTGGCCGAACAGGGCCATGACATCGTCCAGAAGGTGCTGGACTGGCGCCAGCTCGCCAAGCTGAAGAGCACCTACACCGACAGCCTCCAGCAGGAGATCGACCCGAAGACGGGCCGGGTGCATACGTCGTTCGCGTTGGCCATCACCGGCACCGGGCGGCTGTCCTCGACCGACCCCAACCTCCAGAACATCCCGATCCGGACGGAGGAGGGCCGCAAGATCCGCCGGGCCTTCATCGCCAAGCCGGGCCACGTCCTGCTCTCGGTCGACTATTCGCAGATCGAGTTGCGGCTGGTCGCCGAGATGGCCGGGATCGAGGCGCTGAAGCTGGCTCTCCGCGAGGGCATCGACATCCATGCGATGACGGCGAGCCAAGTGTTCGGCGTGCCGCTGGACCAGATGACCGGCGAGATCCGGCGCAAGGCCAAGGCGATCAACTTCGGCATCATCTACGGCATCAGCGGCTTCGGCCTAGGCCGCCAGCTCGGCATTTCGGCGGGAGAGGCCAACGCCTTCATCAAGACCTACCTGGAGCGCTTCTCCGAGCTTGCCGCCTATATGGACCGCACCAAGGAGTTCTGCCGCCGCAACGGCTACGTCACGACCCTGTTCGGCCGCCGCTGCCACATCCAGGGCATCGCGGAAAAGAACCCCGCCCGCCGCCAGTTCGCCGAGCGTCAGGCGATCAACGCCCCGATCCAGGGAACGGCCGCCGACATCATCAAGCGAGCCATGATCCGCATCCCGCCGGCCCTGGCCGACGCCGGACTTAAAGGCCGCATGCTGCTCCAGGTCCACGACGAACTGGTGCTGGAGGTGCCGGAGGCGGAAGCCGCGGAAACCGCCGATCTGGTCCGCCGGACGATGGAAGCAGCCGCCAGCCTGGGCGTCCCCCTGGTCGCCGAAGCCGGCACCGGCCATAGCTGGGCGGAGGCGCACTGAGGGTCTTGGCGCCTCCCATCCACCTTTGCTTGACGCTGTCCGAATAACTGGACACAGAACTCCTGTTTGAAGCCCGAGAAACCTGCCTTTCGCGGTAATCAATTGGTGGCATGCCCGTTGCAGAACACTAATGGCAGCGGGGGTGGCGCGGCGGAAGCCGGACCCCGGAAACGTCGGATAACAGGAGAACTTCAATGAGCACTGTCAGCGGTTTCCCCACCAACAACACGTCGGTCGGTGTCGAGCAGAGCGGCAAGGGCGGCGGCGATGCTTTCGGTCACTCCGGTAGCACTTCGGGTGCGGTCGGCGGTGCGGCCAGCGCCGGCGGCGGTGCTCCGATGAGCATGGGCGGCGGTTTCGCGATCGGCGGCGGCGCCACCGGCGGCGATGCCACCTCGGGCTCGTCGGCTTTCGGCGCCCTGGGCGGCGACGTCTCCGACAACACCAGCATCGGCACGCTGACGATCAACTCCTGATCACGGCGGAACCGGCGAAAAGGCGCGGCCGCAACGGTGGCCGCGCCTTTTCGTTTGTCCGGATCGATTACCGTCAGCCGACGCCGTCGCGCAGGCGGTCGCGCCCCAGCAGGCTTGCCACGGCGGCCCGCAAGGCCAGTGCCGAGACCGGCTTATGGAGCAGGGGATATCCGCTCAAGCGGGCTTCCTTCAGGCGGCGCGGATCGGTGTCGCCGGTGATGATCAGGCCGGGCAGATCGACCTGCATCATCTTGGCGATCTGGCGGATCGCGACGATACCGCTGGCGGGACCGGAAAGGCGGAAATCGGCGATGACCAGATCGGGCGCCTGGCTCTGTCCCGCCAGCCCCTCGATCGCCTCGTCGTAGCCCGATGTGGCGATCACGTCGCAGCCCCACTGGTCCAGCAGAAGTTCCAGCGCCTGAAGCACGATGACGTCGTCCTCGATCACGAGGACGCGGGGCAATCCTTCGCTGTCGGCACGGACCGGGATGGCGGGAACGGCGATCCTCGGTTCAGGTTCGACCTCCATCGGGACGCTGATGGCGAAGACCGATCCCTTGCCCTCGTTCGAGCGGACGGTAAGCGAGTGGTTGAGCAGGCGCGACAGCCGGTCGACGATCGACAAGCCCAGGCCGAAGCCGGCCGCGTCGGAAGTGCTCGACGTATTGCCGCGGTAGAATTCCTCGAAGATGATGTCGAGCTGATCGGATGGAATGCCGGGGCCGGTATCCCAGACCTCGATCCGCAACTGATCCCCCTGACGGCGGCAGCCCAGCAGTATCCGGCCGTTGCTGGTGTAGCGCACCGCGTTGGACAACAGGTTCCGCAGGATGCGTTCCAGCAGGTCGCGGTCGCTCCGGATCACGGCGGAGCAGGGCGCCACATGAAGAGTCAGTCCCTTCTGGCGCGCCGGACCGGCGAATTCCAGGGCCATGCGCGTCAGGAGGCCGTTGACCGAATGGCCGACCGGTTCGACCCGCAGCGTGCCCGCATCGATGCGGGCGATGTCGAGATGGGCGTCGACAAGGTTCTTGATCGTCGCCAGCGCCGTATTCATGGCGCGCAGGATATCGCGGCTGGTCGGGTCCTTGAGCCGGTTCTCCAGCGCTCCGACGAACAGCGACAGCGCCGCGAGCGGCTGGCGAAGGTCGTGGTTGGCGACGGCGAAGAAGCGGCTGCGGGCGCGGTTGGCCCTTTCCGCTTCGATGCGCGCCTCGACAAGACTGTCTTCCAGCCTGCAATGCGCGGTGATGTCCTGGACGGCCGTCAGCGCAAGCGGGCGGCCGTCCAGCGTGAACCATTCCGACGTCACCAGCACGTCGATCGTGCGTCCGTCGGCCAGGATATGCCGCCACTGGCCTGACTCGCCCGAAGTCAGACGTTCCGTCATCGAATCCATCAGCCGCGGTATGTCCTCGGGCGGACGGATATCGCTGATCCTCATGTTCAGAAACCGCTCGCGCGAGTATCCGTAACGCCCCAGGGCCGCGTCGTTGACCGCGACGAAGGAAAGCGTCTGGCGATCGAAGATCCAAAGCGGCAGGGGATTGCGGATGAAGGCGAAGGAGCCGGCGATCGCCCTCAGTGCGCCGTCCGTCACATGGGCCGGATGCGGGATCATCGCCGGCAGCGTGGCCGCTGCCGCTGGAACCCGCAGGAGGGATTTCGCCGGGATTTGCTCGCACAGGCAGATCGCGCCGCCGTCGGCCATGCCGCTGCGGCTGAAGGCGACGGAACAGAGCCGCCCGGCCTCCACTTCGAGACGGACGAAAGGCTGCCCCATCTCCAGCGCACCGCCGGCATCGGCCAGGATCGAGGCTGCGGCATGGTTCCAGGAGAGGATGCGGCCCTGAGGATCGACCGATACGATTCCCGGACCGCGACCGGGCTCGGTTCGCGGCTCAGCTTCAGGGGTGGGCCAACGGCCCTTCGAGTCGATAACTGTAGGGTTCTGATCTGACATGGTCAACCTGTAGGAGACAGGAAGAGCCTAGTCGTTTCCATACGAAACGAAAAGCGGCAAGAGTAGGCAAGAATGGCATTTACGCAGTACGCGGGCGTGCCAAATAATAAACGGGCGTTAGCCATATCGGGTTTTGAAGACCAGAATGGCGGCGGCGATACAGAGCGTCAAAACATTCGCCAGGATTACCGGGAATGGGCCCGGCATGAACCCGTTGATCGCACTGAGGGCGACACCCGTGCAGAAACAGGCGAACATCGTCAACGACACACCGCTGGCCGACTTGCCGTGCCAGAACTTGAAGGCCTGAGGCCGAAAGGCGGTGGTGGTAAGCAGTCCGGCAAGCATGCCGACCGTCCCCACGAGATTCGGGATGGTAATCATCGTCTCGGTCATGCAAGCGGTTTGCGTGGTAACTCTAACGGGCAAGGCCAGCCTAGGCGCAGCAGGCTGCGGATGCCAGCAGTGAATTGAGGTCCGGATGAAAGACTTAACGCGTTCATGATATGTACCCATCTAAGTCATAATCAGGTATAGTGGCCTCTTTCAGACGGCCTCTTCCGTGCGGCTGGACCAAGTTGGCTGGACCAAGTTGGCTGGGCCAAATCGACTGGGCAAAATTCGAGGGGCGGGTGTGGAATTCGAGGAATTCAGAACCGCGGGCGTGGCCGATCTGCTGACTCGGGGAGTCCGGCGGGCGCTGGCCGAACGTGGCTATGTCAGCCTGACGGAGTTCCGGCTGGCTTCCGGGCGGCGTGCCGACGTGGCGGCGGTCAACGATGCCGGCGAAATCGTCATCGTGGAGGTGAAAAGCTCGGTCGCGGACTTCCGCGCCGATCAGAAATGGCCGGAGTATCAGGCGTATTGCGATACCTTCTTCTTCGCCGTCGGCCCTGACTTTCCGGCCGATCTCATCCCGCCCGAGTGCGGGCTGATGGTGGCCGACGGGTTCGGCGCCGTGGTGATGCGCGATGCGCCGGTAACGAGGCTCAACGCCGCACGGCGCAAGGCCGTGGTGCTGCGCCTGGCCCTGGCGGCCAGCGGACGGCTGCATCGCCTGGAAGACCCGATGCTCGACATGGCCGTCGGCATGGCGGGCTGAGCGGGACCGCATTTCCTCAGGACGGTCCAGAGGTGGCGGCCCCGGCTGGACGTCCCCGGCTGGACGGCCCCGGCAGGAGGAGCCTGGAACGGTGGCGGATGTGCGGCTATGGTGCGCAGCCTGCGGCGGGGCCGCCTTTCCGGACTCGACTTTCCATGACCGAAGAAATCCTGATCATCAAGCTCGGCGCCCTGGGCGACCTCTTCCAGTCCGAAGGCGCCCTTCACGACATCAGGCTGCACCACCCATCCGCCCGGATCACGTTGCTGACGGGACCGGCGTACCGCAAGCTGATGGAGCGTTGTCCGTGGATCGATGCCGTCGAAACCGATCCCCGTGCCCCCCGCTGGCGCCTCGACCGCATGTTCGATCTGCGCCGGCGCCTGACCGCCAAGCCCTATGCCATGGTCTACGATCTCCAGAACGTCTCCCGGACCGCCTTCTACCGGCGCTGGTTTCTGCCGCATACTCCCTGGTCCGGGACGGCGCCGGGGTGCAGCCATCCGCACCGGGCGCCGAACCCGAAGGGCATTCCCAGCCTGGAGCGGCTGGCGGGCCAGTTGAAGGACGCCGGGGTGCCGGTCAGGCATACGCCGGCGCCGGACTTGTCCTGGGCTGCCGACGACGTGCGGGAGATCCTGGAGGAGGCCGGAGTCTCGGAGCCCTATGTCGTCCTGCTTCCCGGTTCCTCCGCCCGGCTGCCGCAGAAGCGCTGGCCCGGTTATGCCGAACTGGCCGGGCGGCTGGTCGCGCGGGGAATCAAGGTCGTCACCGTCCCCGGTCCGGAGGAACTCGACCTTTGCCGCACCATCCCCGGTACCATGCTGACCGCCGGGCGCTGGCTGAATTTCTTCCAGCTGGCGGGAGTTCTGACCGGCGCCCGGCTCGCCGTCGGCAACGACAGCGGGCCTACTCACCTGTCGGCCCATCTGGGCCGGCCGACGGTGGCCTTGTTCGGCAGTCACATGGCCGCCCGGCTGACGGGAATCCAGCGGCCCAACGTCACCTGCCTTGAGGTTCGGGATCTCAAGGACCTCGGCGTGGACATCGTGGAGAAGGCCGTGCTTGACGGTCTGGGCGAAACCGCCGCCCTCCGGTGATCCCCTATGCCATCCCGCGTGAACTGTGACATGAAGGGTCAACTCTCGATAGTTTGGTAGAATCCAGTTAAAATCCCCTTCCTTCGTGTTATGGTGAAGCAACGAATGGGTTAGACATTTCGGTTCGTCGTTTGCCCTGACGGTTGGTGGGGGGTCGGTTTGCTCAAAGGGTCTCAGCTGGGTTCCATCCTCCCGATAAGGCGAGCCGGAGCATGATGAACCGCGCCAAGGCTGAACCGCCCGTTCGCGATCAGGCGCGGCCGGCTTCGGGCGGAAAACCCCCGGCGGCGGTAAAGCCGCCGCACGACGATGCGAAGCTTCTCACGCTCCTGCAATCCGCCAAGCGCGAGTTGAACGGGCTCCGGCTCGTTCATCTGCACCTGTCCCTCCTGAAGGAGAAGAGCTACGGCGACATCGCCGCGATTCGCCGTGCCGTCCAGGAAATATCTGAAAATTCCGCGTTTCTTCAGATGTTCAACCTGTCCAACGACGATGTGCTGATCCTTTACAAGGGCATCAAGTTCTCCGCCATCTCGGACGTCTGCCAGAAGATCGAACGGCTGATGCTGGCGCGGACGAAGATGATGGGGCTGAATCCCTACCGGGAGGAAAGCCTCTATTCGATCATGGAGTTGTCGCTCAACTTCGTGAACGTCATGCGCTTCATCGAGGGACTCGACACCAGCGGCGGTTCAGATGGCGGCAAGCTGAAGACGAAGCCTGCCGTGAACCTGGAGGAGATGGCGCGGATCGAGAGCCAGATGGCGATCTTCGACCTGTCGCCTTTCATGCTGAACCAGCCGGTCATGGATATCCGCCCGGAAGCTCAGAACCACCGGGAGTATTTCGAGCTTTATATCGCGGTGAAGAGCGTCGAGGACAAGATCAGCCCAGGTTACGACATTACCGCTAACCGATGGTTGTTCAACTACTTTACGTCCAATCTGGACCAGTCGATCCTCAAGACGCTCAACTACGGCATAGATTTCATCCGGGGCCACAAGATCGGACTCAATCTCAACCTCACCACCATCATGTCCTCGGCCTTCGTGAAGTTCGACGAACGGCTCACAGCCGAACTGCGCAGCAACGTCGTCCTTGAGATCAACAAAGTCGATCTGGTCGAAAACGAAACCATTTACAAGGAAGTCGTCGATTTCGCCCGCAACCGGGGCTATTCGATCTGCATAGACGGCCTGACGCCGTTCTGGGTCACGCATATGGATCTGGAATACATGGACTGCGACTATGCCAAGATGTTCTGGTCGCAGGACATGCTGGAGATGGACGCCGACCTGTACCATGCCTTGGTGGCGAAGATCGAAAGCCAGTCCAAGTGCAAGCTCATTCTTGCCCGGTGCGGAACCGTATCCGGTCTGATGTTCGCCCATGGATTGGGCGTGCATCTCGTCCAGGGACGGGTCATCGACAACATCATCCGCAAGGGCGTCACAGTCGCCGATGCGGTCAACGCCGCCAGGGTGATGGACGGCGACTGACGCCGGCAGCGGTCTGCCTTGGCCGGCGAGCGGCCGTCACGGTATTCCGGTAACGAAGTTTCCACCGCGTTTCGCCAGTTCTTCCCCACTGAGCGCCAGCCCCTTGCGGGAGTCCAGCGCCCGGATGCCGGGTTCCGCCAGATAACGGGCGAACTCCGGCGATGCCTCGGCATAGGTGTTCGCAATTCCCCGTCGGGTGACGGCTTCGATCAGGGCGACGACCGGCCCCGGCAGCGGCAGCCATCCGACATAGAGCGGAGCATGGAACCTGAAGCGCGACCGGGAGCCCGCCAGCCGCTGGTCGCCCGCCGCGAAGATCAGGGTACACGACGACATGCACCGTGCCTCGTCGTCGACGCGGGTCACCACAAGTTTACCGCTCCGCTTCAGCTGGTCGTGAATCTGGAGAGCGGCCGATACGTCCCCGCCGGGGCTATCGAGGCGGATGGTCACGGACGGACCGGCGTGAGATTCCAACTCATCCATGATCCGGTCGGCACTTTTTTGGGTAATGACGCCGGAAAGGCTGATATCGCGGGACGGGGCCGTCGATACGACGGCCCCCACATCGCCGCGCGGGATGAAAGCTCCGCCGGTGCAGCCGGCCAGTGCCAGGACGGCGAGGCAACTTATCGGAATGAGGCAAGCGCGCATGGTACGAACCCAGCCAACCGGCCCCGTTCCTGGGACCGCAACGGATGGATTCGTACCGCGTATGTACTTTAGTTATAGTTAATTCGCCTCAAGTCCCTTTCGGATCGAAGGCGATCGGGCACTGGGTGCAGGGCTCCGCGTCAGCTGGTCGCGGGGCGGAACGTCATCGCCACCCCGTTCATGCAATAGCGCAGGCCCGTGGGTTTGGGGCCGTCCTCGAAGACATGGCCCAGATGACCGCCGCAGCGGCTGCAATGCACTTCCGTGCGTGTCATGAAGAACGAGCGGTCCTCGGTCGTCCCGACGGCGCCGTCCAAGGGCTTCCAGAAGCTGGGCCAGCCGGTTCCGCTCTCGAACTTGGTGTCGGATGCGAACAGGTCCTGCTCGCAGCCGGCACAGACGAAGGTGCCGGAACGTTTTTCGGCGTTGAGCGGGCTGGAGCCGGCGCGCTCGGTGCCGTGTTCGCGAAGCACATGGTACTGCTCCGGGGTCAGTTGCTCGCGCCACTCCGCAGCCGGTTTCGATACCGGAAACCGCTCGCCACCGGCGGCTTCGGCCGCATTGCCGCTCGTCAGCGACCTGAACAGTCCGCCTGCGCCAAGGATGGCCATGGTGCCTCCTAAAAATACTCTGCGTTTCATTGGTACACTCCCGAACCGACGGGCCGGTCCTATCGGTCCATATGGGACGCGGGAGCGTTCCGGAAAAGCAGCCGGGCGTGCCCGAAAGGCGGAAAGCGTGCCGGATCAAGTCATTGTGATCGGGACTTTACGGCAGATCCGGGGTTTGGGTGCGCTTCCTGACCCGGTGGTAGATGAACATGCCGGTCAGCACCAGCAGGCCGGCGGCTGCTGCGGCGAACAGGATGATCATCATGATGCTGCCCAGCAATGCGCTCAGCGTGTCCCAGAAGCCGAACATGGCGATCAGGACGACGAGGATCAGAAAAATGACCAGTGGCATGGAGAGCTTCCTGTCGGACGGGCCGGGTTATACCGTAACAGTCCTGAAACGAACCCATGGCCGCAAGGTTCCTCGGACTGTGCCGATCATCCTGGCGACGCTGCCTTTGGCAGTCATGTCCCGGCGCTGGTACGGCCCGCTCTCTCAGGCATGCATATCCACTTTGCCGCCTGCAGGCTTGGCCCTGCTGCCGGCCGAAGCCGCGGCCTGGGCGCTTTCCCTTGCCTGTGACTGGACACGATCCACGACGGCCGAGGTCTGCTGAGTCAGCGATTCGGTCTTGGGAATGGCCCGCATGGAGTTCTTCGTCTGCTCGACGGCCGATTTGTAGCTTTGGCTGATGGCAGCCGCCTGCGACACCAGGGCTTCCGTCTTGGCGATCGGCTTCATCGCCTGGCTGCTTTCCTGGATTGCCTGCTTGTAGCC
>NZ_JCACHA010000576.1:0-6086 GCF_059503625.1 Skermanella sp. | reverse complement strand
TTCATCGCCTGGCTGCTTTCCTGGATTGCCTGCTTGTAGCCTTGGCTGATGGCGCCCGCCTGCGACACCAGGGCTTCAGTCTTGGGGATCGGCTTGGCGGCCTGATTGCTTTCCTGGATTGCCCGCTTGTAGCCCTGGCTGATGGCGCCCGCCTGGGATACCAGCGACTCCGTCTTGGGGATCGGCTTGGCGGCCTGGTTGCTTTCCTGGATGGCCTGCTTGTAGCCCTGGCTTATGACGGCGGCCTGACTGTTCAGCTGATCGGTCTTGGGAACGGGTTTGGTGGAGTTGTTGGTCTGGTCGATCACGGCCTGAGATTTCTGCATGTTCTGCTTCATCTGCTGAACCAGATCAGCCAGCTTTGGGCCGGGCCGCATCAGGGATGCATCGATGGGAGAGGAGGACATGACAGGCCCTTCGGGCGACGGCGTACGACAATAGATAAAAAGCAATCGATTTCAGAATACGACTATCCCGCTCCCGAGTCCAATGGCAAAACGGCATCCGCCGATCGGTCGAGGTATCAGCTGCCCTGAAGCTGGCGGTACAGCGCGATCGTGCGGTCGACGCAGGACGTCCAGCTGAACCGTTCCGCACGCTCCAGCCCGCTGGCGATGCAGGCATCGCGCAAGGGGCGGTCGGTGAGGATTCGCTCCAGCCCGGCGGCGAGTGCCGCATCGTCATGGGGATCGACGAGCAGGCCCGCGTCCCCGACTACCTCCAGGATGCTGCCGGTGGCCGATGCCAGGACCGGCGTGCCGCTGGCCATGGCTTCCAGCGGCGGCAGCCCGAAACCTTCATAGAAGGACGGAAAGGCGAAGGCCGCGGCGCCGGCATATAGACCGGGCAGGTCGGCTTCGGGAGTATAGCCCAGGCGCCGGACGCTGCCCTCGCGCACCAGCGCGTCGAGCGATTGTTCGAGATGGCTTTCCCGCCATCCCGTAGCACCGCACAGTACCAGCGGATAGGCCGCCCTCAGCCCGGCGGGCAGCCTCATGAAGGCCTGCACCAGACCATGCAGGTTCTTGCGCGGCTCAATGGTCGCCACCGACAGGACGTAACGGCCGTGTTCGAGACCATGGCGCGACATGATGCCTTGCGTTTCCTCGCGGGCATGCGGCCTGAACCGGTCGTCGACGCCGACCGGGATCGTGATCACGGTCGCGGGATCGAAGGCGAAGGTATCCAGCACCTCGCGCCGGACGAAATCGCTGAGCGTCACGATCCGCGTCGCTTTGCGCAGGGACTTCTCCAGGTTCCGGTCCAGGTAGCGAACGCGTTCCGCCGGGTGGTGTTCCGGAAAATGCAGGTGCGACAGGTCGTGGCAATTGACGATCGTCGGACCGTCATACGGCTTCAGGATATAGTTAGGCTCATGATAGACGGCTCCGGCGAGCGACTTGGCGCTACGCCGGAACACCGCGTTGCGGGCGATGCACCGCAGGTCGTAGGCATAGGGCAGCGACCGCAGGAAGGGGCGGAAGTTGTTGGGCGGAGGCGGTTCGGACGACGCTTCGATGACGCGCCTCGCATTCACCCAATGGAAATGGGAGAAGCAATGCAGGTCGCCGCCCAGGCCGCGGGCAAGCAGGCCTCCGAGTATTTCGGACGTATAGCGCCCTATGCCCGTCACCGGGGGAACGATCGACTCGACGTTCAGGATCAGCTTTATCGGGTTTTCACGCCCGATGGCCGGATCGGCATTCCTGCCTTGGGCCGAAACCGCGCCCGAAGGCTTGTTCCCGTCCCTGAGCGGTCTTGTGTCCGGTGCGCCGATCTGGTCATCCTGGTCGGCAGCGCGACGGATAAGCGGTGGAACGGGGAGGGTCATCGACTTCCTGGCGCCCCGCGTCCACTCGTCGCCCGGACCTTGGCTGCCAAAGCCACTGCAAGCGCCGATGTCCGTAATCTCTTCAGCACTTGATGGCAAGGGTCGGGCGTTGGAGCCGTCTGCATGATGGGTGCTCAAAGGAAAGCGCGGGCGTTTCGACAGAGATTGAGTTCGATGGGGACAGAACCGCCGGATCGACCTTGCCAGTGTTCCCGGAGCATCGTCAAGTTGATATTGACGGCGAAAGCTCATGGCTGCCCACGCGTTCCCAGCGTGCCTTGCCGCATCTATAACTCGGCAAAGCGAGTCATGCTTCCATAAAATAGTATCAGATAGCGATCTTCTCCTTTACCGTGTCTTGATAGACCTTCAGCGTTTCGTTCAGGAATGTGCCGAAGCTGAAGGTGGTCTCGGCGCGGAGAAGGCTGCGGGCACCCATGGCGGTGGCATCGCCGGGATGGTCGAGCAGAAATGAGAGCGCTGCGGCCAGTGCGTCAGGAACGCCGGGCGGCACGGTTATGGCTTCTCTGCCGTCTCGCGCGACCCAAGGGACCCCGGTCGACAAGCGGGTATTGACCACAGGCTTGCCGCAAGCCATGGCCTCGACCTGCGCGATGCCGAAGGTTTCGCTTTCTTCCACCGACGGCATGGTGAAGACCCGGCAGGCATGGAGCAGGCATTTCAACTCGCGCCGCTCCAGATATCCGACGAGATGGACGCGGTCGCCCAGTCCTGCGTCGTCGATCTGCCTGCGAAGGGCGCCTTCGAGGGCGCCGGTGCCGACGATGACAAGGATACCGTCCACGCTGCGCATCGCATCGACCAGCACGCCGAAGCCCTTGTAGGCGACCAGCCGGCCCGTCGCCAGGATCAGCCGTGGGTGGAGTGCCCGCAACTCGGTGATCCGCCTCAGGTCCGCCGCTTCGAGCTTCTTCCAGTAATCGACGTCGATTCCATAGGGAATGACGACGCATTTATCGGCGAACGGCTTCAGGAAGGGCGACTGCTCGATCATCGCCGGGGTCGATACGACGATCCTGTCGGCTCGTTTCAAGGTTCGCCGGATGAAAGGACCGACAACCGGCAGCAGCCGCCGCTGCGCTATGATTTCCGAATGCCAATGGACGATCAGCGCCGTCCGCTTCGGAAACCACAGGCTGACTGCCAGATCCGCGAGCGGGAATGGAGCATGGTAATCCACCACGTCCACCCGCCGCGCCGTTTGCCAGACAAGGAAAGGAAACGCCGGCGAGATCGGCATCGACCACAGGCTTCCGAGAGCGCCTGCCCGATGCACTTCGATCCCCTCGACGATTTCCGAGGAACCGGTGCCGCTCACGCGCGATACCAGTACCTCGCTCCGGCACCGGCGCGTCAGGCCGGCGGCCAGAAGCCGCATGATCTCCGGAATGCCGCCGTTGATCTCCGGGATGAAGACCTTGAAGACATGGGCGACGCTGATCGCGGGGAACGGCGATGGATCCCCGGTCCGCGCAACCGCATCCAGGACGCCGGCATCGACGCTCCGTTCATCGGCCGCGCCGGATAGTTCGAGACTGAGCAAATCGGCATTCACATCGGACATGACCGCGTCACGAACCCCCTGGGACGTTCCCGCACCCGAGCCGGTCAGGACATCTGAAACGGCATATGCGGCGTCGCTGGAATTTTAGGCACGTTGGACCGCTACGTCAACGAAAGGAGTAACTCCGGCGGATAAGGATGTCAGGATGAAGCAGGCTGAAGCCGAAGCCATGCCGTCACCCGCCGGGCTGGACTGCCGGGCCGGGAAACCGGGCAGCGCAGCCAGCACGAGGGGCCAAATCGGTGAGGGCATGAAAAAAGCCGGTGCCGCCAGTCACGGCGGCCACCGGCCTCTTGTCAAGGGGGCAGAGATCAGTCGCCCGATGCGATCCTGTCTACAAGCTGCTTCACGGTCGGGATGAAGCCGTCGGCGTAGAACGGGTCGCTCGCGAAGCGGTAGGCGTTGTGTCCCGCGAACATGAGCTGGGTTTCGCAGTCCTCGGAATGGCTGATCGCCTGCAAGGTCTTCTGGATGCAGAAGGAGCGCGGGTCGGCCTTCTTGCCGGTGGTGCCTTCCTCGTTCTGTGCCCAGTTGGAGAACATGCAGGCCGACAGGCACCCCATGCAGTCGATCTGGTCGTGCAGGATCTTGTGCGACGACTCGGTCGTCACGAAGATCAGCGTGCTGTCCGGGGTCTTCAGGGCTTCCTTGTACCCGGCCTCGACCCAGCCGAAGGCGCGGTCGCGGTCATGGGCCGTCAGGTAGACCGGCCGGCCGCGGGGGCCGACGCGGAACTCGGTGTCGTGCTCGCCGACCGGCTTGACCGAATAGGCCACCTGCCGCTCGCTCCGGCCGCGGAGGTCCTGGATGAAGGGATTGTTGACCGCCGACGAGTAGAAGCCGGTAGGGGAGAACTTGTTCAGGAAGACGTCGCCCTCCTTCAGCGTCAGGAGCTTGCGCTTCCACGCTTCGGAGATCGGGCTTTCCTGGGTCAGCAGCGGGCGGGTGCCGTACTGGAAGGCGATCGGACCGAGATCGGGGTTGTCGATCCACTCTTCCCATTCGCGCAGGTACCAGACGCCGCCGGCCATCACGATCGGCGTGTCGGTCAGCCCGAAGCTGTTCATCATCTGGCGGAGCGCCAGCACGCGGGGGAACGGATCCTCCGGGCTCTCCGGGTCCTCGCTGTTCGACAGGCCGTTATGGCCGCCGGCCAGCCAGGGGTCCTCGTAGACCACGCCGCCGAGATTGTCCGAGAACTTGTGGTAGGCCCGCTTCCACAGCGCGCGGAAGGCGCGGGCCGACGAGACGATCGGGTAATAGTGGATGCCGTAGCTGACGGCGATCTCCGCCACCTTGTAAGGCATGCCGGCGCCGCAGGTGACGCCGTGGATCAGGCCCTTGGAGCCTTCCAGGATGCCGTGGAGAATGCGCTCCGCAGCCGCCATCTCCCACAGCACGTTCATGTGGATGCGGCCTTGGCCGCATGATACCTCGTGCGCGATCCGGGCCTGCGTGATGCCGCCGGCGATCGAGTAGCCGATCAGCTCCTCGTGCCGCTCGCGCCGCGTCTTGCCGTGATAGACCTGATCGACGGCATTGCCGTTCTCATCGAAGCTGTCGGCGTTCACGCCGGAAAATGTGCCGACCCCACCGGCCGCTGCCCAGGCGCCGGAACTCTCGCCGTTGGACACGGAGATGCCTTTACCGCCTTCGACCAGCGGCAAGACCTCACGACCCGAGATCAGCAAAGGCTTGAGCGCCTTCAACGAACCCTCCAAAAACTGCTTCTGCGTTCGGTAGGCACCACGTCGACGACATGCCGGTTCGACACCGGCAGCGGCGAACGCCTGCCCTTAGTGCCTCCATATATGAAAAAATTGCGACGCAGAAGAGTGGCGGCAGAATATTTATCGCAACGCCCCGGCGATTCGCTAAAGCTGTACCACCGTATGCAGCCCAAGAGGTATTCCCCGGCCGTCGGTACCGTCAGTCGCCGAGCACCGCCAGGACGTCGCGCGGATAATCGGTGAAAACCGCAGAAACTCCAAGGTCGATCAGGTGCCGGGCCTGGGCCGGATCGTTGACGGTATAGGCCAGGACGGGGCGGCCGGTCGCCAGATAGGCCGCGATGCTTCGATCGTCCTCGCGGCGGGCGTTGACGTTGAGCGTGGTGGCCTCCAGGCGGTCGGCGATGGCAGCCCAGCCGGCGGGGCGCCTGTCGATCAGATAGCCGCGCGGCCACTCCGGCGCATGGGCCTGCGCCACTTCCAGGCTGGGAAGCTCGAAGCTGGATATCAAGGGCGGCGGCCGGTCGGCGGGCCACAAGGCACGGGCGGCATCCAGGGTCTTGTAGGCGGTTTCTTCCTCCCGGCCGGGGCAGGGCTTGATCTCCAGGTTGATGCCGAGACCCAGTTCGAAGACCAGGGCAAGGGTTTCCTCCAGCGTCGGGATCTTCTCTCCGGCGAACTCGGGGCCGAACGGCTTGCCGGCATCCAGCCGGCGGAGGTCGGCGAAGTCCATCGATGCCACTGCGCCCCTGCCGTCGGTGGTGCGGTCCACGGTATCGTCGTGCATCAGGATCGGTACGCCGTCGCGGGTCAGCTTGACATCCACCTCGACCCAGCAGACGCCCTGTCCGGCGGCGGTGCGGATGCCGGCCAGCGTGTTTTCCGGCGCATACCCTCTGGCGCCCCGGTGGCCGATGGTTCTGGGAAATCGGATCATGAT
>NZ_JCACHA010000575.1:0-19748 GCF_059503625.1 Skermanella sp. | reverse complement strand
CGATACCCTGGATCTTGCTGCCGAGCTTCTGCTTCACTTCGGGCTTCTTCAGGTCCTCGATGCTCTTAAGCTCGGACTCCGGGATGTAGGACGGCACGACCCAGCCCAGCTTGGCGCGGGTATACATCGGGCCTAGATCGACCACGTCCTGACGGACCTTGTCGAGATAGGGCTTGTGGGTCAGCGGCTGCCAGGACATCAGCATCGCGTCGAGCTTGCCGGTGGCGATGCCCTGGTACTGGATGCCGATGTCGGCCATGGTCAGTTCGACCTTGTAGCCCATGCGGCCTTCCAGGACCTTCTTCGCCAGCGTGGTCACGGCCTCGGCGTCGGACCAAGCGGTCCAGCCGATGTTGATCTTCTTGTCGGCAGCGTGCGCCGTGGTCAGCATCAGGGTTGCCGCAAGGCAGGATGCGGCGGCGAGGGTCACGGTCTTGGTGAAAAAGCCCATCGTTTCTAAGCCTCCAGGTTTCAGTTTGTTATTGGCCCGACGCTTAGTGCGTCGGGTTCGAACGGGCCGAGGGAGCCGGCATCAGCCGGTGCATGAACGCCGGCATAGCCCAGCGCGATTTGCCGGGAGCCGCCGCCTTGGCGCCGAAGCTCTGAGTGATGCGGTCGAGGATGATGGCGAGCAGGACGACGCTGAGGCCGCTCTTGAAGCCGAGGCCGATGTCGAGCCGCTGGATGCCCTGGAGCACGACGTTGCCGAGGCCGCCGGCCCCGATCATCGACGCGATCACGACCATCGACAGCGCCAGCATCATGGTCTGGTTGACGCCGGCCATGATCGAGGGCCGGGCGCTGGGCAGCTGGACGCGGAACAGCAGCTGGCGGTCGGTGCAGCCGAAGGCGCGGGCGGCCTCGACGATCTCGGCCGGGACCTGCTGGATGCCGAGCGCGGTCAGGCGGACCGCCGGAGGCATCGCGAAGATGATCGTCGCGATGATGCCGGGAACGCGGCCCAGGCCGAAGAACATGACGGCCGGGATCAGGTAGACGAAGGCCGGCATCGTCTGCATGAAGTCCAGCGTGGTCTTGGAAATGCTCTCCACCACCTTGCTGCGGGCCATCCAGACGCCCAGCGGGATGCCCAGGATCAGGCTGAGCAGCGTGGACGCCAGCACGAGGCCGAGCGTGGAGATCGTCGCGGACCACAAATCCATCGACACGATCAGCAGCAGCGAGACCAGCGTGAAGATGCCGAAGCGGATGCTGACGCGCCAGCCGGAGAAGGCCGTCAGCAGCGCCACCGCCAGCCAGATCGGCAGCGCCAGGAGCGCTCCGTCGATCGTCGCGCCGAAGCCGTCGACCACGGCGGCGATGCCGTCCAGCAAGGGCTGGAAGTTGTCCAGGATGTAGTTGACGATGTTCTCGACCCAGGCGTCGATCGGAAGCTGGAAGTCCATGGCTTACTTCTCCCGGTTCAGGGTCTTGAGCAGGGTCGCCGGCGAGATGGCGCCCAGGAACTTGTTCTGGTCGTCGACCACCGGGACGGCGCATTCGGCCGATGCGACGGTGCGCATGACGTCGTGCAGCGGCTGTTCGGCATGGACGGGATCGATGTCGGGCAGGAAGGCGTGGACGAAACGCGGCTGGCCTTCCTCGGTGATCGCCCGCTCCAGGCTGTCGCGCGACACGGTGCCGTGATAGTTGTTGTCGTGGTCGCGGACGTAGCCGTACTCGTTCTTCGAATCCGTCAGCTGCTCCAGGGCCGGCTGAAGGACGCCGGGAACGCGGATGACTGTTTTCTCCTCCTCGAACCGGGCGACGTCGCCGGCGCGCAGCACGCGGGAAACATCGACGTTGCGGAAGAAGGAGCGGACGTAGTCGTCGGCTGGGTTGCGCAGGATCTCGAACGGCGTACCGACCTGGACGATGTTGCCACCTTCCATGATGGCGATCCGGTCGCCGATCCGCATGGCCTCGTCAAGGTCGTGGGAGATGAAGATGATGGTGCGCTTGTGCTCGCGCTGGAGCCGCAGCAGCTCGTCCTGCATCTCGGTCCGGATCAGCGGGTCGAGGGCGGAGAACGCCTCGTCCATCAGCATGATCGTCGGGTTGTTGGCAAGGGCGCGGGCAAGGCCGACGCGCTGCTGCATGCCGCCGGACATCTCGCGCGGGTAGCGGGCGTGATACTGGTCCAGTCCGACCTGCTTCAGGGCCTCCATCGCCGCCTCAACCCGCTTGGGCTTGGGCACGCCGGCGATCTCCAGCCCGAAGGCGGCGTTGTCGAGCGCGGTCAGGTGCGGCATCAGCGCGAAGGACTGGAACACCATGCTCATGTCCTTGCGTCGGACGCCGATCAGCTCCTTCCGGGACATGGTGACGAGGTCGCGGCCGTCGAACACGATCTTGCCGGCGCTGGGCTCGATCAGGCGGTTGAGCAGGCGGATCATGGTCGATTTGCCGGAGCCGGACAGGCCCATGATCACGAAGATCTCGCCGCTGCGGACCTGGAAGCTGGCGTCCTTGACGCCGACCGTCACGCCCAGCTTCTTGAACACCTCGTCCTTGGTGGCGCCGGCGTACAGCATGTCCAGCGCAGGCTTGGGATCGTCGGAGAAGATCTTGTAGACGTTGGAAACGTCGAGCCGGACTTCGCCGGCGGACGAGGCCTGCGACTTGGCGTTGGCCGGTCTCGCGACAGTCGCGGGGGTGTATGCCCGCGGCGTGGGGGTAGCTCCATTGGGTGCTGGATAAGATGGCAGCGGAGCCGTGCTTGCGGGGTCCTGGTTGGGTATGCCCTCGAACGCTGCTTTCATCTCATTGTCCTCTTCCCTGTTTTTACATCGGTTACCTGCAACAGTACTCGAATGCTTAGTTCATTCAACGAATCATTCCCTGTTGGACCAGCCCTGCTGGATCAGGCAGTCGTAGATCGCCGCCGCCGCTTCGTCCGGCGTCGGCTGGACCATCAGCCGCCCCTGCCCCGCCTTGGTTTCGGTCGCGGCCTTCATGCGGTCCAGCGCCGAACCGCCGCGCTGGACGCGCATCAGCTTGGGCCGGGCGCGCCAGGGGCGGACGGTGCATTCGGCCAGGAACCCGTCCTGCTGGACGGCGGCTGCCGGTCTGGCTTCGATGGTGCCCCGGCGGGCGCGGGCGAAGGCGCTCTGGCGTGCGGCATGGGCGGAGCCATGCAAAGTCGCGACCAGAGGCGGCGTTGCGGTGACAAGGCGGCGCTGGCCGCGCGGGAGCGCCTGGGTGACGGCGGCTTCGGCATTAGTGACGTCGATGCCGACGATGTCGGGGATCAGCGTGCGGTTGAGCGCCTGTGCAATCAGATAGGGCACCATGCCGGAATCTTCGCCACCTTCGGCGCTGGAACCGGCCAGGATGATGGCGGGGGACAACTCGCGCAGGCGGGCGATCAGGGCCGGGACGGGGTCGGCGCCGGGTGCGGTTTCCAGCACTTCCAGGCGGTCGAGGCCCATGCCGAGATAGTCGCGGAGCGCCGGTTGGGACGGGTCTCCGGCGTGCAGCGCGTGAATGCGGGCGGTCCGGCCGGCTTCCGTCAGGCGCAGCGCCAGTTCCAGCGCTTGCGCGTCGAGCGGAGCGCGGCGGGCGCGGCCCGATGCGGGATGGCTGCCGACGGAGAGCAGGACGGCGACGTCAACCATGGTTTTGGGCATTCCGGCGCGCTCTGGCATAGCGGATCAGGGCCGGCATCACGGCTTGCGCGTCGGCGACGATGGCGAGGTCGGCGCGCTTGATCATTTCAGCGTGAAGGTCTGTGTTGACGGCAATGACGTGCTTTACCTCTGTGATTCCCTGCAAGTGCTGGGGCGCTCCCGCGATCCCCAGCGCGAAGTAACACCGCGCGGTTACCAAAGTGCCCGAAGCACCGATCTGGCGGTCGCGCGGCAGGTGTCCGGCATCGCAGACCACGCGGCTGCCGCCGCGCGTCGCCCCCAGCGCTTCCGCGAGTTCGGCGAAGCCCGCCCAGTCGGTGATCCCGTTGCCGGCGCTGACGATGAAATCGGCCTCGGCCAGCGAGAGCCGGTCGGGATCGACCGCCAGCGGGCGGGCGTCGCGGATGCCCGGCGCGGAGTGCGAATTCCGCGGCGGTGTCGGAATGACCCGCGCTTCATGGCGGGCGTCTTCCAGCGGCGGGACGGCATCGAGAGCGATGGTCATCAGCCGGGCCGGGGCATGGCTCAACTCCGACGAGCCGCCGCGTGCGCGGCGTCCAGCCTGGGTCGGGGTCAGATTTTGAACACCCGGAAAAAGTCTTTCGCCCAAGGCTGCCGCGACGCGGCGAGCGATGTCGGCGCCGCCGTCGGCGCTTTCCGCGAACAGCACGTGGCGGGGTTTGAGAATTTCCACCGCGTCCAGCACGCTGGCCGCGCGACGCTCAGGGCAATAGTCGGTGAATAGTTCGAAGTCAACCTTCATGAGCCGGTCGGCGCCGGCCGTGGCGAAATCGGTGGTGGTAGCTTGATCGGGCGCCAGGACGACGACGGCGCCGCCTCCGGCGTCGGCCAGGACGCGGCCGGCGGCGACGAGCTGGCGGTCATGGGCCGTCAACTCGCCGCGCGGCTGGTCGGGGACGACGAGCACCAGGAAGGCGGGGTCTTCGACGATCCGGATGGCGGGACCGGTTGTTGTTGTCTCAAGGGTGCTTGCTTGCGAGAGCGTGGCGCCGCTGCCGCTTCGGTCGTAGCGCAGGCGGGCTCCGGCCTGGACGCTGGAGGCGGCGCGTTCTGCGCGGGGATCGCGGCGGCGGCGGCCTGACGGGGGCGCGGCGGGCGGAGTGCCGCGCGCGATGCGGCGGCGGGGTTCGGTCGAAGTGGTCAGGGCCAGCGCTTCGGCCCTGGGGTCGCGCCGGCGGCGGGTCATTTCGGGGCCTCCGTCGCGGCCAGGACCAGTTCGGCGATCTCCGCAACCTGCGGACGCGGGCCGACGACGCCTTCCAGCATCAGGGCGCAGTTGGGACAGGCTACCGCGACGGTGGCGGCGCCGGTCTCGCGCGCATGGTCCATGCGGACATCGGGGATGCGGCGCTTGCCGGCCACGTCGGTCAGGGGAGCGCCGCCGCCGCCGCCGCAGCAGCTCGAACGCAGGCCGGAACGCTCCATCTCGACGCGCTCGACGCCAATGGCGTCGAGCAGGGCGCGGGGGGCGTCGATCTCGCCGTTGTAGCGGCCGAGATAGCAGGGATCGTGGTAGGTGACCGATGTCCCGTTGGCGGCGGTGACGGTCAGCTTGCCCGCCTGGAGGAGGTCGAGCAGGAAGGCGGTGTGATGGATCACAGGCACGTCGAGGCCGAACGGCTTGTATTCATGCCGCAGCGTGTGCAGGGCGTGCGGGTCCGCCGTGACGATGCGGTCGAATGCATAACGGCGCAGCGTGGAGACGTTGCGCCGTGCCAGATCCTGGAACGTGGCCTCGTCGCCAAGGCGGCGGGCGACATCGCCGCAGTCCAGTTCCTCGGCCCCAAGGACCGCGAAGTCGATCCCGGCGCGGCGAAGCAGCAGGACCAAGGCCCGGAGCGAGCGCTGGGTGCGCAGGTCGAAAGCGCCGTCGCCCAGCCAGAGCAGCACGCCGCACCGGCCCTTGTCGGCCAGGATGGGAAGGCTCAGGTCCACGGCCCAGTCGAGGCGGCGGGAGAGCGGCCGGCCTCCGGGGTTGTCGGTCGCCTTCAGTTCCTCCAGCACTCCGGCGGCCTTGCCGGGGGTGGCTCCCAGTTCGAGCGTCTGGAACCGCCGGAGGTCGATCACGGCATCGACATGCTCGATCATCATCGGGCATTCCTGCACGCAGGCGCGGCAGGTGGTGCAGGCCCAGAGCGTGTCGGGATGGATCATCGGGCCGATGACCGGCTGGACGGGGCTGCCGTGCGCAAGGCCGAGCGGGCGGCCGGGATGGTTGTTGCCGGCGTAGGAGCTGTCGTCGGCGCCGTCTTCCAACCCAGTCACCAGATCCTGGATCAGCTTCTTCGGATTGAGCGGCAGGCCGGCGGCATAGGCTGGACAAGCTGTCTCGCACCGGCCGCACTGGACGCAGGCGTCGAACCCGAGCAGGCGGTTCCAGTCGAAGTCGAGGGGGCGTTCGGTGCCGAGCTTGCCGTTGGTCTCCAGGTTCAGGGGCCGAAGGGCGGTGTCGCGGCCCAGGCCGTCTTGAAAGCGCTCGGGGCGCGGATGGGCGATCAGGTGGAGAGCACCGTGGACGGCGTGCTTCAGGGGTCCTTTCCAGACGCCGAGGACGAGTTCGGCGCAGCCCCAGGCTCCGACCAGGACGAGGGCCAGGCTGAGCGGCCAGGGGAGGACTCCGCCGGCGGTCTGGTCCAGTGCCACCACCAGGAAGGCGGTGGCGTAGGCCAGCAGAGCGAAGGGCAGACGGCTGAAGCGGCCCTTCGACAGTTCCGCAGGTTTTTCGACCCGGCGGCGCCAGCCGACCATCAGGCTTCCGGCCAGCATCGCCGCAAGGGCAAGGCTGAGCAGGCCCCAGACGGTCCAGTGCCGAAACGCTGGGATCGCCAGCAGCGGGATCAGCGCCAGCGATGCCAGGAAGCCGCCCGCCGTCAGCGCGTGGAAGCGGGAGTTGAACGGCTTGCGCTCGACCACGTCATGGACATCGACCAGATAGCGGCGCGGCAGCGCCTTCAAACCGGCGATCAGGTCGACATCCGCCGCCCGGCCCGCCCGCCAGCGCCGCGCCTGGATGAACGCCAGCGCCAAGCCGGAAGCCAAGGTGACGATTACGATCGCGGAGAGCGTTGAGGCGATCATCGGGCGCTCACAAATCCTTGCACAGGCGGGCGGCGTCGTAGATCGCCGCATGGATGTTGCGGCCAGCCACGCCGTCTCCGATCCGGTAGAGATTGGTGCCGCCGTGGCCGTTGACCTTGTGGGGCTGCGGGCGGCCTTCGACCAGGGCGTGGAGGTCCATCTCGCCCCGGTTGATCGACCGCTCCTTCAGGTCGAAATAGAGCGCTTCGTTGGGCAGGGTGCCGAACTCGACCACGATCTGATCGACCAGCCGTTCCTCCTCCTCGTGGGTGAACTCGTTCTTGAGGACGGCGACCAGCTTGTTGCCTTCGCGGTAGATCTCGGTGAGCTGGAGGTTGGGCGACAGGACGACGCCCAGCTTGTAAAGCTCGCGCAGGTGGATCGGCTGGTTGGTGGCGCCGACTTCCTCCGCGACCATGCGATCCTGGGTGGCGATCTCGACCAGGGCACCGCGCTTCGCCAGGAACTCGGCGCAGGACGGCGCGTGGTGCTGGCCGGTGCCGTCATAGATCAGGATGTTCTCGGCGGGCTCGACCTTGCCGGACAGCATGTCCCAGGTGGTGACGGCGAGGTCGGCGCCCTTGACGTCGCCGTGGCTGGGATGACCGCCGGTCGCCAGGATGATCACATCGGGCTTCTCGGCTTCGATCGTGGCGGGAGTGGCTTCCGTGCCGAGGCGGAGTTCGGCGCCCGATTTGGCCGCCTGCTGGGTCAGCCAGCGGGTGATGCCGGTCAGGGCTTCCCGCCATGTCGCCTTGGCGGCGATGTTGATCTGGCCGCCGGTGACGGCGTTCTTCTCGAACAGCACGACGGAATGGCCGCGTTCGGCGCAGACGCGCGCCGCTTCCAGCCCGCCGGGGCCGCCACCGACGACGACGACGCGCTTCTTCTCGGCGGCCTTGGGGATAATGTGCGGCATGGTCCGCTCGCGGCCGGTGGCGGCGTTCTGGATGCACAGCGCGTCGCCGCCGGCGTAGATGCGGTCGATGCAGTAGCCGGCGCCGACGCATTGGCGGATGTCGTCGATCCGGCCTTCCATCAGCTTCCGGACCAGATGCGGGTCGGCAATGTGGGCGCGGGTCATCGCGACCATATCGACATGCCCTTCCGCGACCGCACGGCCCGCCGTGTTGAGGTCAGTGACGCGCTGGGCGTGGAAGATGGGGATATCCACCTCGCGCTTGATGGCGCTGGCGAGGAACAGGAAGGGCGCCACCGGGAACGACATGTTGGGCAGCACGATCGCGTGGGCCAGATGGTCGCGCGCCTGCCCGCCCAGGACATTGGCGAAGTCGATCAAGCCGCGCTCGGCGTAGGTGCGGGTGATGGCGACGCAGTCCTCGTGGGTCAGGCCGTCGTCGATCAGCTCGTCGCCCGACATCCGCATGCCGATGATATAGTCGTCGCCGACCGCTTCGCGGCAGGCTTCCAGCACTTCGATGCCGAAGCGCATCCGGTTTTCCAGGCTGCCGCCGTACTTGTCGGTGCGCCTGTTGACCGACGGGCTCCAGAACTGGTCGATCAGGTGGCCGTGGGCGGCGGACAGTTCGAACCCATCGAGGCCGCCTTCCTTGCAGCGGCGGGCGGCGGCTGCGTAGTCGGCGATGATGCGGCGGAAGTCGGTGTCTTCCATCTCCTTCGGGATGGAGCGGCTGGCCGGCTCGCGCTTGGGTGACGCCGACAGGGTCGGCAGCCAGTTCTCGGTGTCCCACTTGGTCCGCCGGCCCATATGGGTGAGCTGGATCATCAGGGCGGCGCCGTGCCGGTGGACGCGGTCGGCGAACTCCTGAAAGAAGGGGACGACGCTGTCGTCGGCGACGGAGATCTGGTTCCACGGGGCCGCCGGGCTGTCCAGCGCCACCGAGGACGAGCCGCCGAACATGGTCAGGCCGATGCCGCCCTTGGCCTTCTCCTCGTGATAAAGCTGATAACGCTCCTTGGGCTTGCCGTCCGAGCCGTATGACGGCGCGTGCGACGTGCTCATCACCCGGTTGCGGATGGTCAGGTGCTTGATTTTCAAGGGGCGGAGAAGCGCTTCGACGGGAGACATGTGTCTCGGTTCCCCATCATTGTTACGGTTCTAAGAATTCGCCCGCGCGGGCATTCGCACATGCCATGCCGCGACAAAATTCCGTCAACTTGCGACAAGGTGTAGCAAGGGTGCCGGATGGGCATACCGTCGCATGGCGCGGCGCGGGCTTGCGGGGTGTGGAGACCGCGTGCTGGATG
This sequence comes from Skermanella sp., assembly GCF_059503625.1. Taxonomy (NCBI): domain Bacteria; kingdom Pseudomonadati; phylum Pseudomonadota; class Alphaproteobacteria; order Rhodospirillales; family Azospirillaceae; genus Skermanella; species Skermanella sp. The sequence continues at coordinate 10,791 of NZ_JCACHA010000575.1, read as the reverse complement.
CGGCGTACCGCACTTTTGCCGCGAATGACTATCGATTGAACCCTTCCGATTCCCTGTACCACCGCCTGTTCTCGCACCCGGTCATGGTCGAGCAGTTCGTCCGCGACTTCGTGCCGGCGGCCCTGGCGCTGGGACTGGACTTCAGCCGGATGGAGCGGGTGAATGCGAAGTTCCACGGACGCGGCGGACGGCGGCGGGAAGGCGACGTGATCTGGCGCATTCCGACGGAGTGCGGCGGCGATGTCTACCTGTACCTGATGCTGGAATTCCAGTCGCAGATCGACTGGTGGATGCCCGTCCGCATCCAGGTCTACGCCGGCCTGCTCTGGCAGCAGATCATCGACGAGATGCGACTGAAGCCCGGCGACCGGCTACCGCCGATCCTGCCGGTCGTGCTCTACAACGGCGACAAGGCGTGGAACGCGCCGACCGGAACGACCGAACTGGTGGCGTTGCCGCCGGAGTCGGCGCTGTGGCATTGGCAGCCGGACATCCGCTATCATCTGGTGGACGAGAGGGCCTTGCCCGGCAGCGAGCTGGAGCGCCGCGACAGTCTGGTGGCGCTGCTGTTCCGCCTGGAAGCCGGCCCCGGTCCGGCGGAACTGGTCGATCTGGTCGATGAGATCATAGGCTGGTTCCGCCAGCATCCGGACTATGCACCACTGAAGCAGTTGTTCACTGAAGTAATCGAGTATGCTGTTTCGACCCAGGAACGTATTGGGATCGATGCAGTAACCTGGAATGCGAACAACATGTTGGAGATCCGGGAAATGGTGTCAGCACGCGTCAAGGAGTGGCAGGACGAAGTAAGGGCTGACGCTCTTGCCGGGGCGCTTTCTAAACTGCTTGGCCGCCGTTTCGGAGAGTTGCCGCCTGACGCGGCCAAGCGTATCCGTACGGCAAAGGCCGAGGAACTGGACGAGTGGATGGATCGGGTGCTGGACGCCTCATCCATTGCCGATGTTTTCGACAACAAGCGGACAAATTAGCCGCGTCCTCCCCAGGCTTTTGACAGACCTACTCAAGGGATGCGACCGCTTGGGTCGTGGCTTTGCGAACGAACAAACCGCCCTACCAGCGAACGATCTGATGGAGATGCGAGACATGGTGCCAGAACGGTTCAAGCGGTGGGCGGATGAGGTAAAGGCACAGGCAATTATCGAAATCCGTGCCCAAACTCGCGCTCAGGTATTGGCAGAAACACTCTCCAAACTGCTTCAGCGTCGGTTCGGCGAGCTATCCCCGGATGTCGCCGACCGGATACAGTCGGCGACATCCGAAGAATTGGACGAGTGGCTGGATCGAGTGATGGATGGCGCTGCCATCTCGGATATCTTCGACGCGAACCGGCCCAACTGAAGGCAGAGCCTGCCTACTCCGCCGCAGCGGCCAGCGATTGGCCGCCGTAGATCGGGAAGCGGCTGCACAATTCATGGATGCGGCTTCGAACCTTGGCTTCCACGGCGGCGTTGTCGCCGGAGTTGCTGGCGGCGAGGCCGTCGAGGACTTCCGAGATCAGCTCGCCGACCAGCGTGAATTCCGCCGTGCCGAAGCCGCGCGTCGTTGCGGCGGGGGTGCCGAGGCGGACGCCGGAGGTTACCATCGGCTTTTCCGGATCGAAGGGGATGCCGTTCTTGTTGCAGGTCATGCCGGCACGCTCAAGGCTGGCTTCGGCAGCCTTGCCGGTCAGGCCCTTGGGGCGCAGATCGACCAGGACGATGTGGCTGTCGGTCCCGCCGGAGACGATATCGACGCCGCCCTCGACCAGCCGGGACGCCAGGGCACGGGCGTTGTCCACGACGTCGCGGGCATAGGTCTTGAACTCCGGGCGCAGCGCCTCGCCGAACGCCACGGCCTTGGCGGCGATGACATGCATCAGCGGACCACCCTGGAGGCCGGGGAAGACGGCGGAGTTGATCTTCTTGCCCAGCGCTTCGTCGTTGGACAGGACCATGCCGCCGCGCGGACCGCGCAGCGTCTTGTGCGTGGTCGTCGTGGTGACATGGGCATGCGGGACCGGGTTGGGGTAGACGCCGCCGGCGATCAGGCCGGCGTAGTGGGCCATATCGACCATCAGCCAGGCCCCGACCTCGTCGGCGATCTCGCGGAAGCGGGCGAAGTCGATGACTCGGGGGTACGCGGAGCCGCCGGCGACGATCAACTTCGGCTTGTGCTCGCGCGCCAGATCGCGGACCTGATTGTAGTCGATCAGCGCGTCCTCCCGGCGGACGCCGTACTGCACGGCGTTGAACCACTTGCCGGACTGGTTGACCGAGGCGCCGTGGGTCAGGTGGCCGCCGGCCGCCAGCGACATGCCGAGGATCGTGTCGCCCGGCTGGAGCAGCGCCATGAAGACGGCCTGGTTGGCCTGCGCGCCGGAATGCGGCTGGACGTTGGCGTAGGAGCAGCCGAACAGCGCTCTAGCGCGGTCGATCGCCAGTTGTTCCGCGATATCGACGATCTCGCAGCCGCCGTAGTAGCGGCGGCCGGGGTAACCCTCCGCGTATTTGTTGGTCAGGACGGAGCCCTGGGCTTCCAGCACGGCGGCGGAGACGATGTTCTCCGACGCGATCAGCTCGACCTGATCCTGCTGGCGGGCGAGTTCGCGACGCAGCGATTGCGCCAGTTCCGGATCGCTGTCGGCGACGGAGGCGGAGAAGAAGTGCTCGATGGAAGTTGCCATTTCACGGTCTTTCAGCAGTCGATGCCATTCAGCATTCGATGAAGTTGACGGCGAGGCCGCCGAGCGATGTTTCCTTGTACTTCGTCTGCATGTCGGCGCCGGTTTCCCGCATGGTCCGGATCACCTTGTCGAGCGAGACGTGGTGCTGGCCGTCGCTCCGCAAGGCGAGCCGCGCCGCGTTGATCGCCTTGATGGCGCCTATAGCGTTGCGCTCGATGCACGGGATCTGGACGAGGCCGCCGATCGGGTCGCAGGTCAGGCCCAGGTTGTGTTCCATGCCGATCTCGGCGGCGTTCTCGATCTGCTCGGGCGTGCCGCCCTGCGCTGCGGCCAGCCCAGCGGCGGCCATCGAGCAGGCGACGCCGACTTCACCCTGGCAGCCGACTTCCGCTCCGGAGATCGAGGCGTTGCGCTTGTAGAGCCCGCCGATGGCGCCGGCGGTCAGCAGGAAGGTGAAGACGCCCTGCTCGCTCCGGCCAAAGCAGAAGCGGTCGTAGTAGTGCAGCACCGCCGGGATCAGCCCGGCCGCCCCGTTGGTCGGAGCCGTGACGACGCGGCCTCCCGCGGCGTTCTCCTCGTTGACCGCGATGGCGTAGAGGCTGACCCAGTCCATGATTGCCATGGGATCGCGGAGCGAGGCTTCCGCCCTGCCGTTGAGTTCCTTATGGAGGGCACGGGCGCGGCGGCGGACGCTGAGTCCTCCCGGAAGGGTGCCCTCCTGCGACATGCCTCGGGCGACGCAGGCCTGCATGGCGTCCCAGATCCGGCGGAGGCCGGCGTCGATCTCGGCATCGGTGCGCTGGACGCGTTCGTTCTCCCGCATCATGTCGGCGATGCTGAGGCCGGAGGCCCTGGCCGCTTCCAGCATCTGGCTGCCGCTGACGAAGTCGTAGGGGACCGCCGGCGCTTCGGCGAGGCGTTCGTTGCGGAACATCTCTTCTTCGGAGACGACGAAGCCGCCGCCGACCGAGTAGTAGATGCGGGTGTCCAGCACGGTCCCGTCGGCGTCGGTTGCGGTGAAGCGCATGCCGTTGGGGTGGCCGGGGAGCGTCTCGGCCCGGTGCAATGCCAAGTCGGCGGATTCGTCGAAGGCGATGTCGTGCTTGCCGCCGAGGCCGATGCGGTTACCCGTGCGGATGGAGGACAGGATAGCCGGAATGCGGTCCGGGTCGATCATGTCCGGCTGTTCGCCCGACAAGCCCAGCAGCACGGCCTGATCGGTGCCGTGGCCTACTCCCGTCAGTGCCAGCGAGCCGAATAGTTCGGCGTAGACCCGTGCAATCCGGGGCAACGCCCCGCGCTCTTCCAGGCCGGAGACGAAGGCGGCAGCCGCCTTCATCGGTCCGACGGTGTGGGAGCTGGACGGCCCGATGCCGATCTTGAAGATGTCGAATACGCTTACCGACATGGCCGCCCCCGCCGATGAGTGAGGAATTCTAGCGCTGGTATTCCGCCACCGCGTCGCTCAGCCACATCCAGGTATATTCGGAGAAGGAGCGGCGCGGGTAGATGTCGTAGGTCGGAGCGTCGTCGATCTGGTGCAGGATGATGCCGCCACGGGCCAGCAGGGTCTGGGCGCATTGGCCGGGGCGGAATCCGCGGGGATGCAGGTCCAGGCTGCACCCCTTCATCAGGGTCTCGCGGGCGCCGGGGCCGGACAGGCGCAGGCGGGTGCGGTTGCCGGTGACGTCGGTGACGGCGGCGTGGATGTCGCCGAGCGCTTCGCGCAGCCGCCCGATCAGGTCGGTCTCCTCGCCCGCCGGAGTCACCAGCAGCCATTCGTCCGGACCGAGCCAGAGGACGGTGACTTCGGCGGCCGAGGTCACCGTATTGGCGTTGAGCGGCAGCACGCAGCCCAATACCGCGCCGACGGTGCGGACGAAACGCGGGTCCGATGGCCGTCCGCGCAGGTTGATCTGGCCGGGCGGCGTCAGTTCGGCGAGGCGGACGCGGTCACCGGCACCGGCGCTGAGCGACGCCACGGCCTGGGTGAAGCGGGTCGCACCGCCTTGGCGGATCAGGGTTTCAGCCATGGAGACGCACTCCCTCGGGATCGTAGAACACGGGTTTGGTGACGGCGCATTTGACGGTCTTGCCGCCCAGCGGCGCGAAGATGTGCTGGTCCATCCGCTGGAAGCCGTCCTTGACCAGAGCCAGGGCAATGGAACGGCCCAGCGTCTCGCTGTAGTAGCTGGACGTGACATGGCCGATCATCGGGATCGGAGGATGACCGTCGGCGGTTGCGGTAAGCTGCGCGCCCTCCGGCAGGACTTCGTTCGGGTCCTCGGTCAGCAACCCGACCAGCTGCTTGCGATCCGACCGCGACGTGTCCTCCCGGCTGAAGGAGCGCTTGCCGATGAAGTCGGGCTTCTGCTTGGACACGACCCAGCCCATGCCGAGGTCCTGCGGCGTCACCGTCGCGTCGGTTTCCTGGCCGACGATGATGTAGCCCTTCTCGGCGCGCAGCACGTGCATGGTCTCGGTGCCGTAGGGCGTGATGCCGTGCTTGGCGCCGACGCGCATGATCTGTTCCCAGACATACAGGCCGTTATAGGCCGGCACGTTGATCTCGTAGGACAGCTCGCCCGTGAAGCTGATGCGGAAGATGCGGGCCGGCACGCCGGCGACCACCGCTTCGCGGTATGACATGTACGGGAAAGCTTCGGCGCTCATATCAAGGTCGGGCGCCAGTTCGGCCACCACCTCGCGGGCCTTGGGACCGGCGATCGATGCCGTGGCGTAGTGCTCGGTGACGGAGGTCAGGAAGACGCGGAGATCCGGCCATTCCGTCTGGAGGTAGTCCTCCAGCCAGTCCAGCACCTTGGCGGCGTTGCCGGTGGTGGTGGTCATCAGGAAATGGTTCGACCCCAGGCGCGTGGTCACGCCGTCGTCCATCACCATGCCGTCTTCCTTGCACATCACGCCGTAGCGGCACTTGCCGATTTCCAGCTTGAGGAAGGCATTGGTGTAGACCCGGTTGAGGAACTGCGCCGCATCGGGACCCTGGATGTCGATCTTGCCGAGCGTCGAGGCGTCGAGCACGCCGACTGACGCGCGGACGGCCCGGCACTCGCGCCGGACGGCGGCGTGCATATCCTCGGACCCTTGCGGGAAGTACCAGGGCCGCTTCCACTGGCCGACATCCTCGAACAGCGCGTTGTGGGCGACGTGCCAGGAATGCATCGGCGTGTGGCGGGCGGGATCGGCCAGTTCCCCGACGTCGCGGCCGGCCAGCACGCCGTAGGTCGTCGGCGTATAGGGCGGGCGGAAGGTCGTCGTGCCGACCTGCGGGATCGGCGAGGCCAGCGACTTCGCCAGGATCGCCAGGGCGTTGACGTTGGAGGTCTTGCCCTGGTCGGTGCCCATGCCGGTCGTGGTGTAGCGCTTCAGGTGCTCGACCGACTGATAGCCTTCGCGGGACGCCAGCAGCACGTCGGCGGCGGATACGTCGTTCTGGAAATCGACGAAGTGCTTGGCCTTGCCGTGCCCGACCAGATCGGTCGAGGGAACCACCCAGAGCGGACGGATCGGCTGCTGCGGTTCGGTCTGCTCGACCGAGGGGATCGTGGGAACCTCGCCCTCGCCATGGCCCGCCGCCTTGGCGGCTTCGGCTCCCGCCGCCGCCCCTTCCGCAAGGCAGCCGGCCAGCGTGAAGGTCGCCTTGCAGGCTCCCGCCGAGCGTTCCGCCTGCATTGAGACGCTGGGGACGAAGCAGGCGAGAGCGTCGTCGTAGCGCAGCTTGCCGGTGGACTGGGAGAACAGGTGGACGGCGGGGTTCCAGCCGCCCGACATCAGGACGAGGTCGCAGTCGATCTTCGTCGGGGCACCGATCACGGATTCGCCCGAGCCGTTGATCGTCATGACATCGACGCCGGTCACCCGCTTGGCGCCATAGGTCGCGGTCACCGCCGAGTTGGTCAGGATGCGGATGCCGCGCCTCTTCGCTTCCGCCACCAGAGAACCGCCGAGCTGGGTGCGCAGATCGACGATGGCCGCGATGCCGACGCCGGCGTCGGCCAGATCCAGCGCCGCCCGGTAGGCGCTGTCGTTGTTGGTCAGGACGACGGCGCGCTTGCCCGGCAGAGTGCCGAAGCGGTTGGCATAGGTGCGGGCGGCATCGGCCAGCATGATGCCGGGCCGGTCGTTGTCGGCGAACACCAGGGGCCGTTCATGCGCGCCGGTCGCCAGCACGACCTGTTTGGCCCGGACCTTCCACAGGCGCTGGCGCGAGACCTTGGGGGCGGAGCCGCGCGGCAGATGGTCGGTGCGGCGCTCCGCCATGATCAGGTAGTTGTGGTCGTAGTAGCCGGTGACGGTGGTGCGCGGCAGCAGGCGAACCTCGGGGAAGCGCTTCAACTCCTCGACCGTGTCGCGGACCCAGTCGGCAGCCGGCTTGCCGTCGATGGTTTCACGCGATGCCAGCAGCGAGCCGCCGAATTCGTTCTGCTCGTCGGCGATAACGACGCGGGCGCCCGTCTTTGCGGCGGCCAGTGCGGCCATCAGACCGGCGGGACCGGAGCCGGCGATCAGCACGTCGCAGTGGATGTGCATCTTGTCGTAGAAATCGGGGTCGGGTTCGACCGGAGCCTTGCCGAGACCGGCGGCCCGGCGGATCACCGGTTCGTAGACCTTCATCCAGAAGCTCTGCGGATGCATGAAGGTCTTGTAGTAGAAGCCGGCGACGAAGATCTTCGACAGGACGTTGTTGATCGAGCCGACATCGGTCTCGACATTCGGCCACGCGTTCTGGCTGCTGGCGACCAGGCCTTCGTAGATCTCGATCTGGGTGGCGCGCAGGTTCGGTTCGGTCCGGTTGCCGCGCTCGAGCTGGATCAGCGCGTTCGGCTCTTCCGAGCCGGCGGACAGGATGCCGCGCGGACGGTGATACTTGAAGCTGCGGCCGACCAGATGGACGCCGTTGGCGAGCAGGGCCGAGGCGAGGGTGTCGCCGGCATAGCCCTGGAGCGCCTTGCCGTTGAAGGTGAAGTTGACCGGGCGGCCCCGGTCGATCCGGCCGCCGGCGGGTGTGCGGAACTCAGCCTTGCTCATGACCGGCTTCCCTGCTTCTCGATGGCGGCGGTTGCGGGCGCTTGTTCGGCGGGGGCGGTTTCGGCGGAGTCCGAGGCGCCGCCCATCTGCCCGCCCATCTGATAAACCCGCGTGATCTCGTTGGTGACGGTGTGGCGCTCGACGTTGAACCAGCGGCGGCAGCCGTGGCTGTGGACCCAGCGCTCGCGGTGCAGGCCCTTGGGGTTGGTCCGCATGAACAGGAACTCGGCCCATTCGGCGTCGCTGAGCGCGGAAGGGTCGGCCGGGCGCGTACGGTGCGCTTCGCCGCCGAAGCCGAATTCGGTCTCGTCGCGGGGGCCGCACCAGGGGCAGTTGATCGTCAGCATGGTCGGTTCCTCGGTCTTTAGTGGGCGACGGCGGCGGCGCCGTGTTCGTCGATCAGGTAGCCGGTCTCGAAGCGGTTCAGCCCGAAGGCGGCGTTCAGCGCGTGCGGCTCGCCCCGCGCCAGCGTGTGGGCGAAGACGAAGCCGGAGCCGGGTGTCGCCTTGAAGCCGCCTGTCCCCCAGCCGCAGTTGATGAACAGGTTCTCCACCGGCGTCTTCGAGATGATCGGGCTGGCGTCCGGGCAGACATCGACGATGCCGCCCCACTGGCGCAGCATGCGCAGCCGGCTGAAGATCGGGAACAGCTCCAGCAAGGCACCCATCTGATGCTCGATCACATGGAAGCTGCCGCGCTGGCCGTAGGAGGTATAGGCATCGACGCCGGCCCCCATCACCAGCTCGCCCTTGTCGGACTGGCTGACATAGACGTGGACGGCGTTGGACATCACGACGCAGTCGATCACCGGCTTGACCGGCTCCGACACCAGGGCCTGGAGCGGGTGGCTTTCGACCGGCAGGCGGATATCGGCCATCTCGGCCAGCACGCTGGAATGGCCGGCGGCGACGATGCCGACCTTGCCGGCCTTGATGTAGCCCATCGACGTATCCACGCCGACGACCTTGCCGCCTTCGCGGCGGATGCCCTTGACCTCGCAGTTCTGGATGATATCGACGCCGCGTGCGCTGGCGGCACGGGCGAAGCCCCAGGCGACCGCGTCGTGGCGGGCGGTGCCGGCGCGGCGCTGCAAGGTGCCGCCCATGATCGGGTAGCGGACGTTCTTGGAATCGTTGATGATCGGGCAGTATTCCTTGACCTGTTCGGCCGTCAGCCACTCGCTGTCGATGCCGTTGAGGCGGAGCGCATGGACCCGGCGCATCGCTTCGCGCACGTCGCCCAGGTTATGGGCGAGGTTCAGCACGCCGCGCTGGCTGAACATGATGTTGTAGTTGAGGTCCTGGCTCAGGCCTTCGTAAAGCTGAAGCGACTTCTCGTACAGGCCGGCGCTTTCGTCCCACAGGTAGTTGGACCGGATGATGGTGGTGTTGCGGCCGGTATTGCCGCCGCCCAGCCAGCCCTTTTCCAGCACGGCGACATTGGTGATGCCGTGTTCCTTGGCGAGGTAATAGGCCGTCGCCAGCCCGTGCCCGCCGCCGCCGATGATGATGACGTCGTAGCTGTCCTTCGGGCGGTTGTCGCGCCACGCCCGGTCCCAGTTCTGATGATGGGACAGCGCGTTCTTCACGAGGGAGAAAATCGAATACTTAGCCATGTCAGCCTCACCTGTCCCTTGGTCCCGGACCTTGTCCTGCCCTTGGGCCGAAGGGTATGGCGGAACGGGGTCGGACTGCTAGAATGCAGCAGCCGATTCGGCATAACAAAAGCGACATCCGTTTCCTTCAAGCGTCAGAAATCGACAATGAGCAGTTCTTCCACCGTTGGCGCCACCGCAAGCCCGGCCGCCGGCCGCGCCACGCTGATCGGCATTTCCGCGATCCTGATGTGGGCGCTGCTGGCGCCGCTGACGGCGCTGACCGGCGCCCTGCCGCCCTTCCAGACGGTGGCGGTCGCCTTCGCCATCGGCGGAATGACGGGGATCTGCGGCACGCTGGCGGGACGGCGCGACCCGCTGCGCGCCCTGCGGCAGCCGGCTGCCGTCTGGCTGCTGAACGTGGGCGGGCTGTTCGGCTTCCATTTCCTCTACTTCCTGTCGCTGAAATCGGCGCCGGCGGTGGAAGCCAACCTGATCAACTACATGTGGCCGCTGTTCATCGTGCTGTTCTCGGCCCTGCTGCCGGGCGAGCGTCTGCGCTGGTGGCACATCGCGGGGGCGGTTGCGGGGCTGGCCGGCACGGGGCTGCTGGTGACGAAGGGCAGCGGGTTCACGATCCGAACCGAGTATCTGGCAGGCTACGTCGCGGCCCTGGGCAGCGCCCTGATCTGGACGACGTATTCGCTGCTGAACCGGCGCTTCGGCAAGGTGCCGACCGACACGGTTTCCGGCTTCTGCCTCGTCACGGCGGCGCTGGCGCTGGGGTGTCATCTGGCATGGGAGACGACGGTCTGGCCGGGCGACGCGATCGGCTGGCTGGCGCTGGTGGGCTTGGGGATCGGGCCGGTCGGAGCCGCGTTCTTCGCCTGGGACCATGGGGTCAAGCGCGGCGACATCCGGGCGCTGGGGGCGCTGTCGTATGCGTCGCCGCTGCTGTCCACGCTGCTGCTGATCGGCTTTGGGCTGACGCCGGGTCACTGGACGGTCTGGGCAGCGTGCGGGCTGATCGTCGGCGGAGCCTTGCTGGCGAGCCACGAGGTCGTGACCGGACGGCGGGGGACGCGGTGACGGGGGCGTCGCCGGAGATCTGATTCACGATGCCAAAGATCCGGGGCGCGGTTGGCCCTGGGTGGAGGTCGGTCGGCGCGTGACGACATCCTCGCTTCTGTGTTCGAATGTCAGGCCTTGCCATCATTCGCTGGATGATGCCGGCCTTTTCGAAAACCAAGAATGGATAATCGTATTCCGTATCACTCAGCCGGCCCGTGGCGCTTGTCGGCCGGACTATGGAGATCGCGCTCATCCCAACGGACAGCGGCGTACCCGAGCGCCACAACGACGATCGGCAGGACAATGTAGGCGTAGACCCACAATCCGTTCACTTCAACCCTCCCAGGGTTCTCCAAGACAGCAGATGAAGCGCCACCGCCGCACTTAACCACAT